>JARRQQ010000231.1:6649-12915 GCA_037381725.1 Sedimentisphaerales bacterium | reverse complement strand
GTGTCCAAGTCAGCCAATACAGGCAAAGCCCGGGCGGACAGAATAGACGCAATTGTCCCCGGATCGGTATAGGGCGAGGTAATGATCTCGTCGCCGGGACCGATGCCGAGCGCCTCGACGCACGTGTGCAAAGCCTGGGTTCCGGAACCGACCGCCACACAATACTTCGCACCGATCAACTCGGCGTATTTCTTCTCGAAGGTGGGCACCGTCCCCGTTTTGGACTGAATCCGGCACCAGACCCGGCTCTTCGTCGTCTTCACGATAGAATCGACGACCTCTTGATCCCAATACGGCCATCGCGGCCAGCTCTTGTTCTTCCTGACCGGCTCGCCTCCCAAAATCGCCAGTTTGCTCGTCTTGTTCGTCAAATTGCCGTAGGCGGGAATGGTTCTTGAGGCGACCGACATAATCGACCCCGCCGACGCCGCCGCAATGAATTGCCGCCGGGTGAAATCTTTACGAGTCATCTCCAACCCCTTTCACAGAAAATGTTTCTTGCCGTGTAAATGTAAGCCACGCCCCCATTATAAACCCGCCCGGCAGACAATGTGAAGGGAAATTGGCTTTGTTTCTCAGACCCGGTCGCGAAGAGACTTCGACTCACTCAATCGGTTGATGCTCAATGGAACACAGCGCGTCGAGAGGCTCGTGCGCGGCTTTTTCTGTTGTTGGCTTACACTCTGCAAGGTATCATGATGCCTAACATGACAGAGACATCTGGAAGGACAGCAACATGACAAACGCGCATTCCTCAAAGCATCACTGTCGGAGTGGGCACGTCTCCAAGACCCGTCGTCGCGAATTCCTGAAAAGCGCTCTCGCCGCATCGGCGTTTACGGTGTTGCCCCGAGCGGTGCTCGGCGGGCCCGGCCGGATAGCGCCGAGCGAGAAAACCACATTAGGGTGCATCGGCCTGGGCGGCCAGGGACAGGTCGATCTGTTCAACCTGCTCCAACTCGATGAGGTGCAAGTTGCGGCGGTCTGCGACGTCAATCGCGAAGGCGGCGGCTACCTCTCATGGGAATGGACGCAAGGTAAGGACCGGCGGCTGGGCGGCCGCGAGCCGGCGAGGCGGAAAGTCAACGAACACTATGCCGCCACCAAGAACGCCGGCGCGTACCGGGGGTGCAATGCTTACGCGGACTACCGAGAGCTTCTCGACCGGGAGGACGTGGACGCCGTGGTGGTGGCCATTCCCGACCACGCCCACGCCGTTGTAACGATGGCCGCGATCAAGCGGGGCAAGCACGTGTACTGTGAGAAACCGTTAGCCTATTCGGTCTATGAAGCGCGGCGCGTTACGGAGGCTGCGCGTGAGGCCAAGGTCGCCACCCAGCTTGGCAACCAGGGACAAGCCACTGAAGAGGCTCGCCTCGTTCAGGAATTTATATTGGACGACGCGATCGGCCCGGTACACGAGGTGTACGTCAAGCTCAACAAGCGCTTCTGGGACCCGCCGAAGTGGGGCACCCGTCCGCCGGAGAGGCCGCCCGTGCCCGAAGGGCTTGACTGGAACCTGTGGTTGGGGCCTGCGCCGACACGGCCTTACCACCCGGCCTACCACCCGTGGCGATGGCGGGACTGGCGCGACTTCGGAACCAGTCCCTTGGGGGACATGGGCTGCCACATACTATCGAACGTCTTCAAGGCGCTCAAGCTAACGTACCCGGTCAGCGTGGAAGCCGAGTGCGTGGAACGCGGCCCGGAAGTCTACCCGCGAAAGTTCAAGGTGCGGTACGAGTTCCCCGCACGCGACGGGATGCCGCCGGTGGCGCTGACCTGGTACGACGAGGGCTACCAGCCACGCCGGCCCAAAGGCCTCGAGCCCGGCCGAGGAGTCTCGGGCGTTATCTACATCGGCGAGAAAGGCACGCTCATGGGCCACCGCCTGGTTCCCGAATCCAGAATGCAAAGCTACGGGCGGCCCCCCAAGGTTCTTCCGCGTTCGCCGGGGCAGTACAAGGAGTGGGTCAATGCGTGCCGAGGCGGCGAGCCGGCCGGCTCCGATTTCGTCAGGCACGGCGGTCTCCTGACCGAGACACCCCTTCTGGGCAACATTGCGATGCGTGTCGGAAAGAAGCTCGCGTGGGACGGCCCGAATATGAAGATCACCAACGACGAGGCCGCCAACGAGTACCTAAAATGTCGAGCAAGCAAGGTGAATTCGATGCTCAATCAGACGTGACTCGGCGCGAGCTTCTAAAGGCGGGAGCGATCGCCGCTTCGTATGGCGTCTCATCCACAGCTTTCGCGGCGGACACAGGCGGCAAGTCCGCGAAGGATCTGACAATCGGCATGGCGACCACGGACTTTCGGGCGCTCACGAATGCTCAGCTTGCCAGGGAGCTGGCCGTTGAGGGCATTCGCGTTGTGCAACTGTTCCTGACTCAGACGGACAGCAACTACTGGAAGTACAATTCCCGAAGCGATCTATCCGGTCTGACGGCGGATCGATGCCGGCAAATCGCGGAGACGTATCGCTCACGGGGCCTTGCAATCCACAGCATCGGCGTCTACACGAACCTGAGTCATCCGGACCCGGCCGAGCGCCGGGCTAACATGGCTTACTTCGAGGCGATGATGAAGGTCGGCGCCCACATGAACGTCCGCACGTTCATCACAGAAGCTGGACACTTCTACGCACCAGATCGACCCGCGCCTCCGGTCGAGTACCACTTCCAGGAAGACGTCTGGAAGATGATGGTGGGCGTGGGAAGGGAACTGGCGCAAATGGCCGAGCGGTATGACGCGACGGTATTGTTCGAGCCGTTCTATCGCCATTTCTTCGCCACCGCCAAACGAACGCGGGTCTACCTGGACGAGGTCGGGTCCGCCCGGCTTCGCGTGTTGCTCGACCCCGCCAATCTGCTGGAGGTGAACGACCTGGGCGAGATGTTCGGTCAACTCGGCCCGCGGATCGACTGCCTGCACGCGAAGGACCGCAAGCTGCACGTGGATCGCGGCGTCCCGGCGGGCCAGGGCGATCTTGACTATGTGAAATTCGTCACCCTGGCCGCCCGGCACACACCGAACGCACCACTAATCATCGAGTATGTCGGGGCAAAAAACTACAAGCAAGCCCTCGCACACCTCCGCCAGGCCATCCACCTGAGTGCACAATCAGCCGACTAACGGAACAAGGACAACCGACCAGGCGCGCGGAGTTTTCCACCCTGGATGCTTGAGATAGGCCGGCGTCTTCAGATCCACAGGAGCCATCTCATCGCAAAGAGTGTAGTACTGTCTCACTGCCCAAATAGGAGAATTGTCGTTGCGAGGAGCTTGCCCCTTAGGGGCGAGCGACGAAGCAATCTCAAGAGTTACATCGCGTGAGGCATTGAGATTGCTTCGCTTCGGCTCCTTGGGGCCAAGCTCGCAAAGACATTCTCACGGTTCTTGCCGTGACAGAGTAATAGCGTCATCGACAAGAAGCCCGCAATGCGATTCTCAGTTGATCGCGCGGCTGCGACTGCAAGGGAGTGCCCAGCCTTTTAGTTCATTCGCCCTGAACCGTGAGTTTGAATCTCTCGTTTTCGAGTTTGTCGATGTCCAGCCGAAGCGATCTCTGGCCTTCATCTCCACGCAGAAGGAAGACGCGTTCGGCCAAGCCACTGTTGCTCACGCTTGTACTGCCGGGCTGCTTTTTGATGATCTGGGTTTCATACTGATCTTCTTTGCCAGCCACTTTGCTGATGCGTATGGTGATTGTCTTGATGTTATTCCCGTCGTCCGCAACGCTGTAGAACATCAGCGGCTCATCCACGGCCCTTTCATAAACCGCCCCATCCTGTACCGTCGAGAGATCAATAAACCCGGCGCGTTTGTAGTGCTCGATCCCGATGGCCACCTTGGCAAGGGATTCGTCGCCAATCTTTTTGGCAAGCTTTCTGATCTCATTCGAAGAGGGACCGTGATCTTGCTCCGCCCGGCCCAAAGCACGCGCCATCATCAGGGCCTCCGTTGCTTTGGCCGTCTCATCCTCGTGAGCGTAGTACCGCCCGACCATCAGATACCCATCCATTGTCTTGATCGACTGTGACCGCACTGAGTCCAACAAGAGTTGCTTGACGCCTTTGTCGAAACTGTAATTCTCGAATATCAGCTTCGTATCGAGGTCCGCTTCAGAGGCGAAGAGCTTGCCTAAAACATCGTCGATCTGCTCGTTTGTAAACAGCGACTGATACTCTACGATGATCGGTAATTTCTTTTCGAGGGATTCGTCGTCGCCGTTGATTATCCCGCCACTATCTTTCCGGCCTCTCATGCGAAATATCTGGATATGATCGTCGCCCTTACTCATGGTGAAGCTCTCGATCTTATGCTCATTCCTCTTGCCTGACTCTTTGCCTCCATACCCGCCGGCCCATCCCTGTTCTCGTAGTATTTCGCAGACATCCCTGAACGCCTCGACATTCGGCCGTTCATCCTCATAGCTCCACACGGTGTAGAAGTTATTCAACAGCCCCCCGCTGTGATGAAGTAGCAAGGCATTCCTGTCTTTAAGGAAATCGAACTCGACTTCGTTCCCCTCCCGACCATACATATACTCCGGCAATTCGGGCATGAGGCCGTATTTTTCGATCCATTTCTCGAACTGTTTCGTGATTGCACCAACGAGCTGTTGCCCGATATCTTTCGATTGCTGCTCGTACTTCGCCTTGCTGCTCTCGAATCCTTTGAAAAGGCTGTTGTGCGTGAGATTGTTGTTCATCGAAAAATTGATGCGAGGCGGCGAATTGTGGTAGTGTGTGTGGTGGAATGTCTCGACCGGCTCGGTTCCCGCGTAGCACGATATTTCCGCCTGGAGCTTACGATTGATCCCGAATCCGCCCTCGGTTATTTTGTGGGCATCGACTGCTATAACGATATCCGCCCGGTTCAGCGGATCGCTCATCTCGACGCCGGAAGGCCAATATTCGACCTTCTCGACGTATGGAAGCTCGACGAGCTTGGCCTGCATGAATCGGCAGGCCTTATCGATCAGGACATGGTGGCTTTCGTTTCGGATGATGATCGATCCGGCCACGAGTTTCGCATTGCCGCTCGTGGTGCTCGAGGTTCCGGTGCTGAGACTGTTGTTCGACTCAAGAACGCCCGCCTGGGCGTGAAAGTTCAGGCCTTTTTCTTTGTCTTTGTCCTGGCCGGCGTAAAGGACCGTGGCTTCGTTCTTTTGCCTGTCCGGCTTCGGCAACTCAAAAACGCCGACGACCACCAATACAAGAGCTAAGCAAATCGCTCCCCTGACGTGGATTTTGTGCACATTTGCCTCGTCGGCCTTGGAAAATACTCCGAAAATCACGTACAGCAGCGTCAAGAGCGGATTCCTAAAGATGAACGTGACAAGCCAGAAGACCTTTGTCCCCCAGCCCCGGCCGAGCACGGGAAAAAACCTCTTCTTCACCAAACAGTGAATCAGCAATACCGCCCACAGGGCGAGATATCCCCACCACAAGAGATTGAGCCCAAAAACCATATGTTTCTCCACTTCAGTGCAGGTCCGGATTACTATAGACTTCTACCGAGTGAATAGTCGCAGTTGCCGGCAGAGTATTTCAATGAAAAGCAGGCTATCGATGCAGTTCGGCAGTGTGTCGAGCTCATTTGGGATGCCGGGCCGGGTTCTCGTACCAGAAGAGTCCCAAGCCCATTCCGCCCTCACGCTCCTCGCAGGCCAGCACGTCCGGGTCTCCATCCATATCGACGTCCAACAATTCCATGCGGTCGTACTTAATGCCGTTAGGTCCGCTGATGTCGTGGGCCCGCCAATAGCCGTCGAGTGCCCCCCTTGTGCGAGACAACCACATCACTCCCGATTTTGGAGTTGTGGCGTGCTCGCAACTGAAAACGATGTCCTTTCGTCCGTCACCATTGATATCGCCGACGACGACGGCTTTGGCTGTGCCGGTTCGCTCGGGATAGGGAATGATGTACGGCTTCCAGTGGTGTCCATTCGCATCGAGCCGCCGAAGGATGACGATCTGGCTTCCTGTCTTTGCGTTGGCAGCCACCAGAACGTCCTGCAGGCCATCGTCGTCAATATCAGCTAAGGTCAGGAACATCACTTCCTTATCCCGACCGCCGATGAAGTGATTTTGCCAGGGTTCCTTCTGAGCGCCGCCTACGTCCGGGTTTTCGAGCCATCGGCATCCTCGCATCCGGCCTTTTCGGTCCGAGGTCAGCACATCGAGATCGCCGTCCCCGTCCATGTCCACGCATCGAAGCGACATGATCCAGCCTGCGGGGCCAATCGTGTGCCACCGGTA
>JARRQQ010000231.1:0-6606 GCA_037381725.1 Sedimentisphaerales bacterium | reverse complement strand
CACGTGCGTCTTCAGGCACCTCGAACCAGCCGATTTGCGCGTTGGGCTCTTTGGAACCCGCAATCAGATCGATTCGGCCTTTCCCATCCACCTCCATCGGCATGCAAAACATCCATCGGGTCAATTTTCGCGAGGCCGGAAGACTCTCAGAACGCCAATCTGATCCCCAAAGGTAGTCTTGCGCGTTCTTCGGGGCCCATTGCACGAATACACACTGTGTACTTCCCTCGCAGCATGAAACGACATCGACGGCGCCGTCTCCGTCGAGATCAACAAACACGGCATCTTCGACCGACGGGGTTTCGCCCGTTGTTACAGAGGGCCATTTGCCCTTCGCCTTTTGTGGACCGGGATTTAGGTAAAGACGGGTCAGCCCCCCTTCCTCCCAGCCTGTCGTGATATCCGTCCATCCATCGCGATTGACGTCGGCTAACTTGACGCCATCCGCCCCTCGCGAGGTGTCATCAATCGTATGACGCTGCCAAGATGATTCTGCTGCCGCTTGTGGCCCAGCGCCAAGCATCACAGCGAGGTAAACGATACATAGAAGCCGGACAGCGCCACAACCGAGCGAAAGACGTGCTCGAATCCCTATCAGATTGTCTCCGCCTTCATAGCCCATAGAATCTCCTGTGACTCATTTCTCTCATCCACCATCGGTAGACATTCTACCAAGAAGTGGAGGACAGTGCAAAGAGTTCACGGGCAACGGACTATGAGCCATCAGCCCCGAACTACGGGACGCTGCAAACGTTAGTGCGAGGCTTCCACTTTCTCGAAAGTGAATTTGTGGGTGTCGGCATCGACTTTGACGGTGTCACCTTCGACGAAACGGCCGGCCAGAAGCTCTGCGGCAAGCGGGTTCTCCAAACGCTGCTGGATGGTTCGCTTGAGCGGGCGGGCGCCAAAGGCGGCGTCGTAGCCTTCGTCCATGATGAGGTCGCGGGCGCCGTCGGTGTATTCGAGCGAGATGTTGCGATCGCTGAGACGCGTGGCCAAATCGCTCAACTGGATATCGACGATCTTTCGCAAGTCGTCTTTGCTCAGCATGTGGAAAACAATGATCTCGTCAATGCGATTGAGAAACTCCGGCTTGAAGACCTGCTTGAGCGCGTCCTTAACGTGCGCCTCGATCTCCCAGTCCGCGCCGGATTCCTCGGTGATTTCCTGAATCTGATGGCTGGCGATATTGCTCGTCATAATGATGACCGTGTTCTTGAAATCGACGGTCCGCCCCTTGCCGTCGGTCAGCCGGCCGTCGTCGAAGACTTGCAGGAGCACGTTGAAGACATCGGGATGGGCCTTCTCGATCTCATCCAGCAGAATCACGGAATAGGGTTTTCGCCGAACGGCTTCAGTGAGGCGGCCGCCTTCTTCGTAACCGACGTAGCCGGGCGGCGCGCCGATCAGCCGGGCGACCGAATGCTGCTCCATGAACTCGCTCATATCGACGCGCACCATCGCATGCTCATCGTTGAACAGGAAATCCGCCAGGGCTTTGGATAGCTCCGTCTTACCCACACCGGTCGGCCCGAGGAATAGAAACGTCCCTATCGGTCGGTTCGGATCGCCCAGCCCCGAGCGGTTTCGACGAACCGCGTTGCTCAGCGCGATGACGGCTTCATCCTGGCCTACGACGCGCCGGCGAATCGCGTCTTCCATTTTCATCAGGCGCTCGCGCTCCCCGCTCAAGAGTCTCGCAATCGGTATCCCCGTCCACTTCGAGACGACGCCGGCGATGTGCTCGTCGGTGACTTCGTTGTGGATGATCTTCTTGTCGGATTCGGCAAGCTGGGCCTCTCTCCGCTCCAGCTCCTTTTGCAGATTGGTGATCGTCTCATATTTCAAACGGGCGGCGGTCTCCAGATCTCCCCGGCGCTGGGCCTCATCGAATTGGTTCCGAGCCTCTTCGATCTTGCCCTTCAACTCTTTGATTTGGTCGATGTCACCCTTTTCGCTTTCCCATTGCCCCGTAAGCTCTTTATCTTTCTGCTGTAATTGAGCCAGTTGTTTCTCAGCATGCTGCAAGCGCTCTTTGCTCGCCTCATCACTCTCCTTTTTGAGGGCTTCACGCTCGATTTGGAGTTGGACGATCTTCCGACGAATACCATCCAGCTCCGCGGGAAGGGAGTCGTTTTCGATTCTCAACTTCGACGCAGCTTCGTCAACCAGGTCAATGGCCTTGTCCGGAAGCCACCGGTCGGTGATGTACCGATTCGACAGCGTCGCGGCAGCGACCAGCGCCGAATCCGTGATCCTGACGCCGTGATGGGCGTCGTAGCGGGCTTTCAGGCCTCGCAGAATTGCAATGGTCTCTTCGACGCTCGGCGGGTCGATCAGAATTGGCTGGAAACGCCGTTCGAGCGCAGCGTCCTTTTCCACGTACTTTCGATACTCGTCAATCGTGGTCGCGCCGATACAGCGCAGCTCGCCTCGCGCCAGCGACGGCTTGAGCAGGTTGCCCGCATCGACGGAACCTTCGGCTTTGCCGGCCCCGACGACGGTATGCAATTCGTCGATGAAGAGGATAATCTGTCCTTCGGCGGCAAGGACTTCCTTGAGCACCGCTTTGAGGCGCTCCTCGAACTCACCCCGGAATTTCGTCCCGGCGATCAGCGCCCCCATGTCGAGTGCAATGATCCTCTTGTTCTTGAGGCCCACGGGGACATCGCCGGCGACAATCCGCTGGGCGAGGCCCTCGACGATAGCGGTCTTACCCACGCCCGGCTCGCCGATGAGCACGGGATTGTTCTTCGTCCGGCGGTTGAGGACCTGCATACAACGCCGAATCTCCTCGCCACGCCCAATCACAGGATCGAGCTTGCCCTTACGGGCCATATCCAACAAGTCGATCCCATAGCGCTCCAGGGCCTTGTACTTATCCTCCGGATTCTGGTCGGTGATCTTGTCCGGCCCGCGAACCTCTTTCAGGGCGTTGGTAATGTTCTCGGATGTGACCGAGTTAAGCCGGAGAATCTCCCGGGCATCGCTGTCCACCGAAGCCAGCGAGATGAGCAAATGCTCCACGCTCAGGTATTCATCGCCCATCGCGTCGGCGCGGTTTTGGGCATCCAGCACGACCCGGCTCAGAGCGGGATCGGGCACAAGCTGACTGTCGCTTTTGCCTTGCGGCAGCCGACCCAGCTCGCTCTCGGTCATTTCCCTTATGCGTGAGACGTTGGCGCCGATCTTTTTGAGTATCTCGACCGCCACGCCCGTGTCGTCGCTGCAGACCGCGCTGAGTAGATGCAATGGCGACATGACCGTGTGGGACTTAGCCATCACGATCTGTTGGGCCGTGGCCAACGCCTCCTGAGCTTTCAATGTGAATTTGTCAAATTTCATCGTTAACCTCGTTTTCAGGCATATCACGTTTTAACCGCGCGTACTAGAGTCTTGCAAACAACGTACCCGCAGAAGCGAAAAATATAACCACTGCATTGATACGAGGTTATGACGGTTGAGGTTCTAGGAGGTGTGCCAATATGGCAGGTTGTTGTCCATGCTCGGCGCGCGGAAAGTCCCGGGCCGGTCTGAGCTTTTCTAGCAGAGAGGCGCGGTGATGATCGTCCCGCTTAGGCAGAAAGTCAGCAGTTCCGCCATGCGGTGGGTGGCGGCGACGGGCCATCCGAGGTTGGGCATACACTCACCGCCCCCGATGGGCCGGGTTCCGTTGCGACGGCAAGACGAGCGTACCGATTCTACCCGCCGCCGGCCCAGCCCGTCTGCACGTTGTAGATGAAGCTGCCTCGCAGCCGGGTCGTGATGTACACGCAAGGCCCATGATCCAGGTTGATCGCGAAGACCGCTTCGACCTTGTTACCTACCTTGACCTGTACGGCCCCAGATTGTGCCAGTCCGTCACGCAAGTCCGGTCCGTATTCGAGGATCTGTTGGTCGGAAAAGCCAGCTCGTCGCATGATCCGAACCACATCATCAGCGTTCAGCTCAAGTACGCTCCGACTGCTCAAGGGGATGACCTGAATCCCTGACCTGTGCGTGCCACAACCAGTCACACCCAGAGCGCCGAGCAGCAACGCCGCCACCGTCACGGCCGTCACGCTGCTGCCTGCTGGTTTGTACCTGATTGACTTCACCGTATTTGTCTCCATCTGTCTGACTGTCATGTTATCTAACCGGGCGGGAGAGACTCCGTCGAAGCTCGTCCCTGAAATCCTGTCCCATCGGGTAGTTCGTCTGCGGCTGCTGAATGGTGGCCGCTGGTGCCTGGAACGTTGTCTGCGGCGCTTGGTAGTTCGGCGCCGGTGTTTGATAGGCGCTCGCCGGCATCCGTGTGGACGGCTGTGGTGCCGAAGGTGCATAAGCTGCCGCTCGGGTGCTTTGAGGAACGAGGTGCGCCGTAATGAACACAGCGATCTCTCTCGACGCATTGTCATCATCTTTATTCTTAAACAGCTCTCCCACCAAAGGCAACCGGCTCAGACCCGGGACGCGTTGTCGGTTCGACCGCGTCCGGTTCTCCGTCAGGCCGGCCAGCGCGACGGTTCCGCCGTCTTGTATGGTTACGTTGTTGTCCGCCGTTCGTCGGGTCACGAGAGGAAGATCGCTTCCCCGAGCGCGCGGGATACTATCACTGACCTCCATAGATATCTGCAGCGTGATATCGTTATTGTCTCCGACGTGCGGCGTGATCTCCAGCTTCGTTCCCGACTCGATCGTCTGCAACTCAGCACGGCTGTAGGCGTAGACCCCCAGCTCGGTCGGCGGCGTGAGCATGTAGTACTCTTCCTGCATGACCTGGATTTGGGACGTCTTTCCGTCCTGCGCCAGAACCTTCGGCTGGGCCATAATACTCGCCTCGCTGTTCTCGATCAGAAGATTCAGCGTCATCTCCAGAGCGTTGGTGAACGTATTGTCCGGGGAGTATCCGATCTGGACGCCCCATGGCCAGTTCCCGCCAAAGTCAAAATCTGAGTCGCCGCTGCCATAGTTGTCCCCGCCGAACACACCGGCCCGAAGCGTGGGCCAGCTCCACTGGACGCCAAGGTTCAGCAAGTCACCCTTTTCCATGACCACGATGCGTGCATCCAGAAGAATCTGGGCGGGCAAGCGGTCGATCTTCTTGAGGTCCGCGATGATGCGCTTCTTCATATCGGGCGGTGCGGTGACGACTACCGTGTAGGTGTCGGTTCCGGCCGGTCCCGTTTCGGCCTTGACGTAATCGGTGAAGGCCGGCGAGAGAAGCCCAACCGCCGCCTGGGCGGGAATATAGTTCAATCGCAAACGTTCGGTCTCACTAACCACCGGGAATTTGAAGTCCTTGACGCCGCCCGAACAAACGAGGATATAGTACGGCGTCTCTTTCCATATATACGGCGTGCCCGCCAGAACGATATCCAGAGCCGTCGAAAGGGTCACGTTGTTCAACTCGCAGGTAACCAGACCCTGGACGCCGTCCTCGGCAATGATGGTCTTGCCGCTGGCGGCCGAAAGGGCCGGAAGCACCATCGTGACGAGGTCATCATCCTGAAACGCATTGCTAATCAACCCACCGGCAGCAGGTGCAGGCCTCGTGGGCGCTGCGGGCGTCGGCGCTGCGGGCGTCGGCGCTGCGGGCGTCGGCACGGCAGGCGTCGGCGCGGCGGGCGTCGGCACCGCGGGTGTCGGCACGGCAGGCGTCGGCGCTGCGGGCGTCGGCACGGCAGGTGTCGGCACCGCGGGCGTCGGCACCGCGGGCCTCGGCGCTGCGGGCGTCGGCGCGGCGGGCGTCGGCACGGCCGATGGCGCTCCGATGATCTCGGGCGCACCATTCAGGTAGTTGGTCCGGATGTCCGTGTAGGGGCGGCTGGGCGGATTAAAGATCAGCCCTGGTTTCGTCGGGGCGATCTCACCACTCCACCCGTAGGGCACCGTAATGGTGAACTGGCCCTTGGCATCCGTCTTCGCGGTGTCCGTGACTTTGCCCTGGTCGTCGGTGGCCGTGATGGTCACGTCCGCAACGGGCGTCTTGCCGATCACTACCGAATCACGGATGGTGAACGTCTGTACGATCGCCGTGAAGTTCTGGTTCGGCTGGTCGCGCGTTACGGTCCCGTACGTCCTGCTCGGCATCCTGAAGCTATACCCTTCGCGCGTCGGTGTCACCTTTCCGCGCCAACCGTAGTCCACTTCAAGCTCGTACTCTCCATTGGAATCCGTCCTCGTCCTGCCGCCGGCAGGCTCCGCCATCACGTAGATATCCGAAACAGGCTCCTTCTTCTCATTGAGGATCCGTCCAGAGATCGTCATCTTCTGCAGCGTAGCGGTAAAGCTCTGATTCGTCTCAGAGGCCATGACGTTGTCGAACTTCAGTTGCGTCGGGTCGAAATCGTAGCCTTGCTTGGATGGCACAATCGTACCGCTCCAGCCGTACTCGACAGTGGCCGTATAGGTCGCGTCCTGGCCGCTGACGACCCGCCGGCCCGGAGTCACCTGGAGCTGAACGCCCTTGACCGTGGTCGAGCCGGAGATGGTGAAGGTTTGTCTCACGGCGCTGTAGTTCTCATTTGCCTTGTCGCTCGTGACCGAAGTATAGTTTCGGCTCGGCGGTTTGAAATCATAGCCTTCTTTCACGGGCGCAATCATACCACTCCAGCCGTAATCGAC
>JARRQQ010000230.1:0-17319 GCA_037381725.1 Sedimentisphaerales bacterium | reverse complement strand
CGAATTGAGGCCGGGCCGGCTACGAAACGGCTTTGCGTGCGAGGATCTTGACGGTATAATGCCCCTAAGTGGTGTAAGACGAAGAGAATCTCATTTGGGAGGCTTGTCATGAGAAACGCGTCGGACCTTTCACTCAAGCGAGTCATCGTAGTTGTGGCGGTAATCTTTCTCGGTCTTTCGTTTAGCGTTTTGCCCGCGCATGCGGCGGACAGTGGCGGGACGTTGCGGGCCGGAACGGCAAAGATTGATATCACGCCGGATAAGCCCGTGAAAATGGCGGGCTATGGTGCTCGCAAGGCGCTGTCCACGGACGTTCACGATCCGCTCTCGGCGCGGGTTGTGGTCTTCGAGAATGACGGCCGGCGGCTCGTGCTGGTTTCTAGCGACTTGATCGGCTATTACGGCGGGACCGCCGAGCAGTTCCGTCAGGTGATTCTGGACAAGTTTCAGCTCAAGCCGTCCGAGCTGTTTCTCAGCGCCATACATGACCACGACGGCCCGGCCCTGAGCCTGGACAAGGAACGAGGGCATCCGAACAATATCGAGTACACCAAGAATCTTCAAGGCAAGCTGGTTGACGTGATTGGCAAGGCGCTTGGCAACGTGCAGCCGGTCCGGATCGGGACGGGCGTCGGATACTCGTCGGTGGGCGTGAACCGCCGCCAGCTCGTGTTCGACCGCGCGGGCCACAGCTCAATCCGGCTCGGTTGCAACCCTTACGGGCCGACCGACAAGGAGGTCCTGGTGATGAAGCTGGCGAAGCCGGACGGAACGACGTATGCCACGCTGTTTGACTACGCGACACACGCCACCTGCCTGGGCGGCAGGAATCTTACGATCAGCGGCGACGTCATCGGGTTGGCCGAGCAGTTCGTCGAGAAGATTCTGGGCGAGGAGGTGATCGCGGGTGCATTCGCCGGGGCCTCCGGGAATATCGACCCGGCGTTTCGCGTGCTTCCGGCGTTCAATACCGAGCCAGGCTGGATCCCGGAGCCGGTCCTGCTGGGAACGCTGCTGGGTGAAGAGGTCGTGCACGTATTCCGCGACATCAAGGACGTCTCTGACGGCGGGGACATTCGCAGCGCATTTGTCACGCTCGATCTGCCCGCCAAGCCGCGAGACCCGGATGAGAAGGAGAAGGAATCCCGCACTGTCTCGTTAAATATCAGCGCGGCACGCATAGGCGATATCGGCTTTGTGGGCCTTGGGGGCGAAGTGTTGACGGAGATCGGCATGTCCATCAAGGCCGCCTCGCCGTTCGAGCATACGTTCGTGATTACGCACTGCAACGGTGCAGCTGGCTATCTGCCGCCCAAGCAACTGTACGTCGAGGGAGGCTACGAAGTCGAGAGCACGCGCTTCGGGCCGCGAGCGGCTGAGATGGTAGTCAAGCAGGCCGTCAAAATGCTCCACGAGCTATAACGCGTAGAGAGCGATCTTGTTGGCGCCGTCCACTACGGTAATCTTAGCGTCGGGTCGTTCGGCGAGCCATGTGTTCACGACCGCTTGTGGATCATGTGCCGGATACAGATGGGCCGCTTCGACGAGGTCGTCGGGTATCTCCGAATGCATCCAGATTCGCCGCAAGCGCCGAATCATCTGGGCGAATTTGTAGGGCTTGTGACTGTAGAGCTTGTATTCGCTCTCGATAGACTTGAGGACCTGATCGAGCGGTAAGGTCAGACGGTCGTAGAAGTTTTCCATTGTCTTCTTTTCGCCGATACCGTTCGGGCACGCTGCCAGGAACAGGATTTCGCCGCCGTCTGTAACGGCGTTTTTCGTCAGCTCGAGCGCTCGTTGGGCAATATAGAGATCAACGTCGTTCGGCAGTCCGCCCGGCGAGACGATGAGCTGCCCGGAAGGTGTCACGGTATGGGTATTCTTCGCATCGACCGTGGTAAACGCCTGAGCCGTCACCTGCTCGATAAGCCCGAACCGTGCCCAACGTATTTGGCGTGACGTCGTGATCGTTATCAGGGCATAGATGGGCCGGTTCCTTGCGATCAGCCGCATGGCTTCAAGTTGGTCTTCGGCAAGCGGATTGCTTCTTCTGCTTTTGTCGCGGTGCCACGGGTGAAGGCCAAACGTGGATTTTTCATCGAGGGCTAAGCTATGATTGTGCTCGGCGGTCTCGAACGCGCATATACCGGGCACGAAGTTCTTTATGGGGTTCGAGTAGCCCGCGAAATAGTGAACCTTGACGTCCGAGAGCACGAGAAAGATTTCCGCGTCGTCGATCAGAGCATTGTACAAAACCGGCGTACCGCGAGACGTACTGCCGGCATTCACGAATTCACCGTGCTCGCAATCATGGGCATGAATATCGAATTCGGCAATCCTTGCTTTGTTAGCAGCTTTGCCTATCTGCTCCCTGATCCCTTGATTTTGTGGAGTGTCGGGATCATGCGTCCCCGTGCTGATTAGGAAACGGACGAAAGAGCTTTTCTGCAGCGTGGCGAATAATTGATTGAAAATATCCTCAGAGGGACTGTCGCGTGTGCCGTCTTCCAACAATACGCAAAGACGCTTGCCGGAGACTTCTTCTCGAAAACGCTCGACGGCCTCAGAGGCCATCTCCTGTTGAAGTAGAGTGACATTGTCCGTGTTTCCATCGTCCTGCCAGGGGCGTATGATCTGCTCCAGGCTGGCATCAGGAATTTGCAGAGACACGATGCCTTTGCCGTAATGAAGATCAATTTTCATTATCCTAACCCACAAGCACTTTTCAGAATCAGGAGCAACTCGTCATCCGTAAGTTCGATCGGATTGCCTTTCATGCTACTCGATTTCCGCGCCTTCTCGACCGCCACAGGAAAGTCATCTTTCTTTAGACCATACTCAGTCAACGAGGGAATGTTCATCGTCGCACACAAGCCCCCCACCCATGCGACGCCATCGGCCGCATTTGCCGTGGTTCGGCCGGTCAGCAGTTGCGCGACTTCATCATATCGTGACAGAATTGCCGAACCCGGCTGGCGGTTCTGTAGCGCACGCACATTGGCCTCCATGACGAAGGGAAGCAGCCTGGCGCAGATGGCTCCATGTGGAGCGGGGAACATACCGCCCAGCGGGCCGGCGAAGCCGTGCACCGCTCCCAGCTTGGCGTTGGCCAGGCCCAGCCCGCTAAAGAGGCTCGCCACGGCCATGTCCTCGCGGGCGGTCGAATCGTTACTGTTCTTGTAAGCCCGGCGGAGCGAACGCCCGGCTCGCTTGAGACCCTCCCGACAGAGGCCGTCCGTGAGCGGGTTGGCCTTGTTGGAAACGTAAACCTCGATGAGCTGTGTCAACGCGTCCAGCCCCGTAGTGGCGGTGACGGAAGGCGGCATTGAATGTGTCAGGTCGGGGTCGACCACGGCCAGGTGAGGTAGCATCAAGGGGCTGCGCATGCTGACCTTGACCTGCTGCTCGGGCACGCCGAGGACCGCGTTGCGTGTCACTTCGGCGCCGGTGCCGGCGGTGGTCGGGATCGCAACGTGGGGCGCCGAAGCCTGGGTAAGGGCCTTGCCGGCGCCGACGACCTCCAGATAATCTTCGAGCCTGCCGGTGTTGGTCAACATCGCGGCCACGACCTTGCCCGTATCGAGCACGCTGCCGCCGCCCATACTGATGACGAGGTCGCATTCGGCTTGACGGGCCGTTTCCGCAGCCGCCTTGGCCAGTGTCGTCGTTGGCTCGCGGTCCACGCTAAACGTTACGTATTCAATTCCACGTGCTTTGAGCTTTTCGAGTAGTGGCGCGGCCCGCTCGCCGGACCGGCCGGTGAGGATGCAGGCTCGTCTTCCAAGCTCGGCCGATAAGAACGGAACGTCGCTAACCGTCCCGGGACCGAAGATGATGCGTGTTGCCGTTGCGAAATCAAATCTCATAATTCCTCACACTATGCGGAACGGGAGGGGATTTATGATTTGCGATTTAGGAGGTTCGCTCTGCGACAGCCGCAATCGAAAATCGACAATCATAAATCGTAAATCAAATTAGCCCCAGCCCTGCTTGTCGGGAAACACGTTTTCGTACTTGATACTCGTGCGGGGCTCAGCCATCATGTCAGCCACGGCGTCACGCCATTTCTCGTAATGTGCGGTTTCCTTGTGCCGGCCCGGGTCTTCCGTTGTGCGGTAGACCTCGACCAAGACGAACCGCGTGGGATCGTCTTTCTGACGGATCACATCGAATCGGGCGACGCCCGGCTCCTGAACGCTGTTGTGAGCATTTTCGAGCGTAGCCGCTATGAAGGGTTCCACCTGATCGGGCTTAACGTGGACGAATACATGGACGATAAGCATAATAGTCTCCTTACAAGCTCAGATGTCAAAGCCGGAGTGTATCAGATGCGTTTCGCCCATGCAAACGATTCTACCGAGCGAGGCCTGAGAGCGTTGCTTTCTCAAAAGACATCTTTTCGCCGCCGCAATTCTGCAAAGACTTCCCCACCCGGCGCATTCGCCATGCCGAGAGCAGCCTTCAATTCAGGCGTGTCGGCGCGTAAGAAGGGATTCATCGCCTTCTCTTGCGATATGCTCGAAGGCACTGTTTGCTCGCCCTGCCTGATCACATATTTGACTTCGTCCAGGCGCTGTCTGACCGCTTTGTTGTCAGGTTCGATGCTCAGGGCAAATTCATAATTCTCCACAGTGTAATCGTGCCCGCAGTATACGAGGGTGTCGTCGGGCAAGGATGCCAGCTTTTGCAGCGATTCCCACATCGTCTGCGGATCACATTCGAGCAATCGACCACACCCGCCTACGAACAAGGTATCTCCCGTCCATAGCATACCGCCTGGCATATGAGTCGACGGCTCCCGATAATAGCAGACGGACGTTCGCGTATGGCCGGGCGTCGCGAGAACCTGTATTCTCGCGTTGCCTATCTTCAGAGTCTGTCCGTCCCCAACAACCTTATCGACGTGGCGCGATCCGTTTGTGTAGCCGGCGAAGACCTCGCAGCCGGTCTTTCGTTTCAATTCGCCAGCCCCGGCGGTGTGGTCCCAATGATGATGCGTTAGCAGAATCGTCGTCAGGTTCAAACTGTGGTCTTTCACAGTTCCCAAGATCGGTGTGGCCTCGCCCGGATCGACCACAAAAGCATCGTTCCCCTTATAGCGAACCACATAGATCAGATTATCGCCAAGTGCCGGTATTGTTATGACTGTATCCATAGACTTCCCATCAAAGATAGTAGGAAGTTCTAACAAAACCGAATTCAAAAAGCAAGGAGCCGCTTCGCGGGACTGTTTCAATAGATTCCTCGGCGACGCTCGGAATGACAATATTCTCTTGTCAAAGGACAGCTTGCAGCTACAAATCGTTGGTCGCCAGAAACGTATTGATGGGGCCGAGCTGAAACGGTATAGTTGTTCCTATGGTTCGGCTCTCTGCGACGCGGAGACGCTTTTACGTCGCCAGGAAGAACGGACGGGTACTGTATATGACGGACGAACCGGAATCAACTGTTGAGGACACATGACTGAGAACGTTGCACGTCGGGAATTTCTGAGACGATCACTGGCCGGGATAGTTGGTGGAGCAGCCGCTTCAATGCCGGCGATTGCCCTGCACGGGGAAGACAGAAGCCGCAATCAGCAGCCGAATATCGTGGTGTTTCTGTCGGACGATCATGGGTACGAGTTTTCGGGCTGTTACGGCAAGCAAGACATTCGGACTCCGAATATTGACGCGGCGACAAAGGACGGAATGCTATTTACGCGCATGTTCGCCGCTTCGCCGACCTGCGCGCCGTCTCGCTCGGTATTGTGGACGGGTCTGTACCCGGCCCGGAACGGCTGCATGGGGAACCACACGACGTGCCGGGACGACATTACGACACTGCCGGTCTATTTAAGCAGACTGGGCTATCGCGTCGTCCTGGCGAACAAGGTCCACGCGAAACCGAAGAAGATTTTCCCCTTTGAGTACCTGGACGCCCGGCTGCCGCGCAATCCGGAGCATCGCCGCGTCTATCGTATGGAAGGGCTGAATACCCAGGTCGTCGATGCGTTTCTGGCTGAGCACGCCGAGAACCGCGCCGATACACCGCTGTGTTTGATTCTGGCCGACAGCAGCCCGCATGTGGTTTGGGAGCCGAACAAGACCTACGATCCGGCGAAACTGCGATTGCCGCGCTATATGGTCGATACGGAGCTGACGCGAGAGGCGTTGGCCAATTACTATCAGGATATCACGACCATGGATAAGCGAGTCGGCGAGGTCCGGGGCATGCTGGACAAGTATGGTTTCAGGGATAATACGCTCTTCCTTTACACGACCGACCAGGGTTCTGAGTGGCCGCACTCGAAATGGACGGTCTACGACACGGGGATTCACGTGCCCTTCATCGCCGTATGGCCCGGCAAAATCAAGCCGGGATCGGTTTGCAACGCAATGGTTTCATTTGTCGATATGACGCCGACTTTCATCGACCTTGCAGACGGCGAGCAGCCGGAGGGACTCGACGGAAGGAGCTTCCTGAACGTCTTGCTCGGCAAGGCACAGACCTTCCGTGACGTTATCTATGCCAGCCATACGCGAGACGGCAAAATGAACTTCTTCCCGCAGCGTTGCGTTCGTGACAGTCGCTACAAGTACGTTTTGAATCTCCGGCCCGAAACGACGTGTCCGGCCCGAAACGACGTGGACGACCCATTGGACCAAAGTGCCCGGCATTCCCGAAAGCCACAAGGAGGTCTGGGATACGTGGGTCGAAAAAGCCAAGACCGACCCTCAAGCCGCCAAGTTAGTCGATACCATCGAGCACCACCCGGCTGAAGAGTTGTACGATCTGAAGGTGGACCCATACGAGTTCAGCAACATTGCCGGCAAGCCCGAGGCCAAGCCGATTTTGGAAAAAATGAGGGGGCAACTGAAAGCATGGATGGTCTCGCAAAACGACCCGGCCCTGTGAACACCGGCGAGAACAAGAAGCTGCGAATCTACACGATCGGCCACTCCACCTTGGCATTTGAACCTTTTGTATCTCTGCTAAAGGGATTTGGAATCGAGCTCTTGGCCGACATCCGACGTTATCCATCGTCGCGCAAATTCCCGCACTTCAACCGCTCTATCCTGTGCGATAGGCTGAAGGCTGAAAACATCGACTACCTTTGGTTGGAAGCTCTCGGAGGTCGTAGGCACGCTCCGAAAAACAGCAAGTCTCTCAACGCGGGACTAAGGAGTGCCGGATTTCGCAGTTACGCGGACTATATGGCCACGGACGGGTTTCGCAATGCAGTTCAAGAGCTTATCTCGGCGGCGGCAAGGTCACGCACGGCGGTTATGTGTGCGGAGAAGTTATACTGGAGGTGTCATCGTCGCATCTTGAGCGACTATCTCGTCTCACAAGGGATAGAGGTTATTCACATTATTGAATCCGGCAAATACTCAAACCATAAGCTCTCCGCATACGCCATCGCGACTGAGAGCGGTGTGATTTACCCCTCGCAACAGTCCGATGAGGGCCAAAGAAGCCTTTTTGACCTTGACACCCAGACCGATCCGTGATAGACTCACTTGTATGTGGCTGTAGAGGATCACTCTTTTCTTTTATCATGATTTTGTGAACGCTTGTTCGGAGTTTTGGTATGGGTTTCAAACCTCCGACCGTTTCGGAAAGAATCAGGGCCATAGGATCAACGCAGGGCCTTCCCGATGTGTGCAAAAGGGCGCTGGAGCCCGGAGCGGACACACAACCGATTGTTACTCCGCAGCCGGGCGGCTGGCTCAGCGTGCAACCAGTGAGAGGTGAGAGCTTTGAACGATTTGCACAGTCGGATCGGAACCAACCCGGCAAGATCCGAAATAGGATCTATCTGCAACCCCTGAATCTCTTCCCCGATGGTTGGGCTTCCTTGGTTGAGAGGCTGGCCGAATACGCCACGGCGTACTTTGGGATGCAGACGGAGGTTCTTCCTCGCCTGACTTTGAGGGGTGAGCAGATCACCGCACGAACCAATCCGTATACCGAGAATCGGCAAATCCTGACCTTCGACGTTCTGGCCGTTCTCAAAAAGAGCCTCCCACCGGATGCATTTTGTGTGTTGGCGGTGACCGTCCAGGACCTTTATCCCGAGCCTCGCTGGAATTTTGTCCTTGGACAGGCCTCGCTTCACGGCCGGGTCGGTGTCTACAGCTTTGCCCGTTGCGACCCTGCTTTCTATACGTCACTGTATCTATTTCAGGTGCATCCTTAACGGCTCCAACCACTTAAGAGAGAGTGATTCCCGCCCACTGCACCTGTGCCCCGTCTGTCTGCGAAAGCTGCAATACACCATTGGATTCAACTTTGTGCGGCGCTATCGTCGCCTCCTGAAATTCTACCGAAACGTCGGCTTCGACAGTGAGGCCAGATGGGTCGCCAATCGCCTGGCCCGGATCCTCGGAACCGAAGCTGCCCGTATCCGGGGAAACTGTTAGGGGAGTGCGATCTATCCAGCTTAGTGTAATCATCGGCTGTTGACACACTGCGGCATAGATACTATTCGGATGCAGCATGGGAAGGGTTTTTCGGTCCCGCTTTCTCTGCTTCCGGGTTGGTGAATCGACATATTCATTGGACTCGCGTAGGAGAAATCCTAAAATACTGTCTGGGGCAGGTTCAGGTCTGCTTTGGAGTCCCGGCAATGTACTTGTGATCAGGAGGCGTCAAAGATGGTTGGAGACAAATGCACGCGGCGTGGTTTTTTGCAGACTATCGGGCTGGGAATCGCGGCGTCCGCTCTACCCGGCGTGATGCGCGTTTCCCGGGCGGCGCCGAGCCAGCGGCCCAACATTCTCTACATCATGTCGGACGATCACGCGGCTCATGCGATCAGCGCGTATGGAAGCCGACTGGCGAAAGTCGCGCCGACGCCCAACATCGACCGGCTGGCGAACGAAGGGATTCTCTTCGAGAACTGCTTCTGCACGAACTCAATCTGCGTACCCAGCAGGGCCACGATCCTGACCGGCCAGTACAGCCAGACCAACGGCGCACTCGATCTGAGCGGCAAACTCGAACCTGAGAAGCAATACCTGCCTCGGCTGATGAAACAGGCCGGCTACGAAACCGCTATGATCGGAAAATGGCACCTCGGGCGGGAACCCGCGTTTGATTACTACTGCGTGTTTCCGGGCCAGGGGTCCTACTTCAACCCGATCTTGCGGGAATCGGGCGGGCAATGGCCCAACAATGTAAAACGCTTCGCGGGATACGATTCGAAGCACTCATCGGACGTCGTCACCGACTTGTCGCTCAAGTGGCTCAAAGGTAGGGACAGATCGAAGCCGTTTTTCCTGATGCACCATTTCAAGGCGCCGCACGATGATTTCGAGAACGCCGAGCGATACGACTGGCTCTTCAACGACATCGATATCCCGGAGCCTGAGAGCCTGTGGAATCCGGGCCATCACGGCTCGGCGGCGACCAAAGGTATGGGCACGTCCATCGGCAAGCGCAACAAGCGGCGGAACATGGGCATGCACATGTTTGTCGATCCGTCGCTGCCGGACGATCAATACAAACACACCGCCTATCAGCGATACATGAAAAAGTACCTGCGATGCGTTCGGGGCGTCGATGACAACCTCGGACGGAACACCATTATCACGTACACCTCCGATCAGGGCATGATGCTCGGCGAGCACGACTACATCGACAAGCGGTGGATGTATGAAGAATCGATGCGGATGCCGTTTCTGGCCAGGTATCCGAGGATAATCAAGCCGGGGACGCGCACGGACGAGATTATCAACAACACAGATTTTGCCCCGACGATACTGGACTTGGCGGGCGTCCCGACTCCCGACTACATGCAGGGACGGAGCTTCGTTCCACTGCTCAAGGGCCGAACGCCGGCCGACTGGCGCCAATCCACGTATTACCGCTACTGGATGCACATGGTGCATCACGACAATCCAGCCCACTTTGGCGTCCGAACCAAGGACTACAAGCTGATCTTCTTCTACGGACGCAACTACAAGAAAGGCGGCCCGAAGCCGACTCAGCCGGGCTGGGAGCTATACGATATGAAGAACGATCCCCACGAGATGAATAACCTCTATGGCGATCATCGCTATGCCGGAGTGGTCAAAAAGCTCAAGGCCGAACTGCTGCGCTTGAGAAAGAAGTACAACGAGACGGACGAGAGATACCCTCAGATTCGGAAGGTCATTGACGAATACTGGGACAAATAGATACGGTTGCGCCCACTTCGGCCATACACTCGCGACGAAAATCTACAGCTTCGGAAGGACAGCAATGACATATCCATCATCCGAAAAGAAACAAATTGGCTTGATTCTCTTTGTGGCGATGTTCATTGCCGGTTCGGTCGGACAAAACACAGCCAGAAGCCAATCTCCGATACTGAGGACATCCCGCCCGAGATTGTTCTTTACCGCAGAGAGACTGGAGCGATTGCACCAACGTATCGGTGAACAGCCCTTGTTCAACGGGGCCTGGAACAAAATGCGCGGCCGAGCCAATCGGTTGCTGGAAGAAAAGTTGGTCTCAAAGGAATACGCCGAGGGCGGCACCGGACAGCACGGCAATTATGGCCGGCCCAGCAGCCAGATCGCCGACATGGCGGGGACGCTCGGACTGGCCTATTTGATAACGGGAGAAGAGAGGTACGCCAAGAAACTCCGGGATGCTCTGATCTATTATGGTGGACTCTCGCGGTGGGCCGGTGATGCGCACAACGATCCGCCGTGGCACTCGGAATTGAATACCGCCCGATTCTGCTATGGTTACGCCGTCGGATACGACAGTATCTACGACTCTCTTTCCGTAGACGAACGAAGAACCATCGCCGAGGCCATGGTGCGGCTGGGTATCTTGCCGACGCTGGACGACTGGATTCTGGGCGAGAAGCGCATTCACGCGCTGGATTCGATGGGGCACAACTGGTGGAGCGTGTGCGTTTCAATGGCGGGGCTGGCCGCGTTGTCACTGGTAGGCGATGAGCCACGAGCCGAGTTGTGGACCCGGCGCGTCTCAGAAGCTCTTCCTGAGTGGTTTGCCTATCAGGGAAACGTATTGCAGAATAAGACTGCCAACTTCGATGAGAAGGGCGCGTTCTACGAAGGCGTCAATTATGCCAATTACGCCCTTTCAGAATATTTGCTCTTTCGACTGGCTTTCACAAATGTGTTCGGCAAGTCGTCGGCGCCGGACATTCCCGTGCTAAAGACGGCCGGCGATTTCTTCATTCAAACGTGCTATCCGACGTCGGATGGAATACTGTCGGTCAACTTCGGTGACAGCAGCCTGCACTCCACAGGGGCGCGAACGCTCCGACTACTGTTGGCCAACAGTTATGACAAACCCCAATATGACTGGTATCTCAATCGTACCGATCCGGGGCTGGACGATCCGGTGGGGCTGGTTTACTACGATTTGCATCCGCGCCGGTCTATTGGGAATAACGTTCCGACTTCGATGCTCTATTCAGACGTCGGCTGGGCGATCTTGCGCTCGTCGTGGGCCGACGACGCAACTATGCTGGCGATCAAGTCGGGCTTCGCGTGGAACCACGCCCATCCGGACGCCGGTTCTTTCATTCTGTTTCATGAGGGTAAACCACTGATTATCGATTCCGGCACTTGCTCGTATAGCCGGCGAGAGTATACGAGCTACTACCGCCGGAGCAAGGCCCACAATGTTGTGCTGACTGACGGCTACGCCCACAATCCGGAAGCCTGCGGAAACGGCGACCGCGGGACGGTGACACCGGGGCGGATACACAGACTCATCGATGCATCGGGATTAAAGTATGTGTTTGCCGATGCGACCGGACCGACCTCGTGGAAATTCTCCCGGAACTACCGTCATTTCCTGTGGATTGGCGACGCGATATTGATCTTCGACGACGTCAGGACCCACGAAGAAGGCAAGCTCGAATGGCTGCTCCACTACCAGGACCATGCCGAGAGGCGCGGCTCGGAAGTCTTGCTCTCAAACGGAAACGCCCGAGCGATCGTGCAGTCGCTTTTCCCGGAAGCAATGACAGTCGCGGAGAAAAAGGGGCTAAAAGACCACGATCCGGATACGGAGGTGACGTACCTCGCCTTTTCGCCCGAGCAGGCCACGCGAGAAGGTAAATTCATCACGGCCGTCTTGCCGCTCAGTGCCGGCGAAAAAGAGCCTGCGGTGCACGTCGAACGGTTGCAGGACAATGAGGCCATCGGCGTTCGTCTGACTGAAGCGGAAACGGCGACGGATGTCTATCTGAACTTACGGGCGGACGGGCGAAAGATGCACCGCAATAGCTGTAATGTGATCGCCGGATGGGAGACCGATGCATACCTCTTTGCCGTCACACGGCCGAAGGGTGCTCGGGCGGACGATCCGAGTTCCGTGGTGCGTTACTTTGTCGCGTGCGGCAGCTATCTTCGCAAAGACGGCAAAGTCGTACTGGACTCACTCTCGAAAGTGTATACTGTTTTTACGCCGGGCAGGAAAATGCAGGTGCATCTGGAGGGACAGCCCATAATGAACGTGCGACTCAGGGCGGCGACAAAGCCGGACTCGGTCGTCCTGAACGGAAGGCAAATCAAGACGCCCTATGACGAAACGGAACACTGCGTTCGGATAAGCACCGCACGTATGTGAATGACCTCTGTACGCAAGAGTACGGATGTGATATGATTCGGGAAAACAAATCCGATTTGACAAGGGAATCATCATGACCAGTGACAAGAAGTTGACGAGAAGAAGATTCTTGAGAGCGGTTGGTCTGGGCGCAGCGGCGCTGTCGATGCCGGGCATGCGGGCCTTCGGCGGCGAGCGTAGCAAGCCGAACGTCCTGTTCATTTTCTCCGACGATCAGTGCTTTGAGACGCTGCACGCGATGGGCTGTGACGAGATACAGACGCCCAACCTCGACCGGCTCGTTCGTAACGGCGTGATCTTCACGCACGCCTACAATCAGGGCGCCTGGCATGGGGCCGTGTGCGTCGCCAGCCGGACCATGCTCAATACGGGCCGCTTTTTGTGGATCGCCAGAGACCTTGAGCCCCATCTCAAAGAGGAAACGAAAGCCGGGAGGTTCTGGTCGCAATATATGAAGCAAGCGGGCTACGAGACCTACATGAGCGGTAAGTGGCACGTCAAGGGAATCAACCCGGTGGATATCTTCGATCACGTCAAGGACGTTCGCCCCGGGATGCCTAATCAAACGCCCGAAGGATACAACCGCCCTATCGAAGGCCAGTCGGACCCGTGGAAGCCTTGGGATAGGAGTCGCGGGGGCTATTGGAAAGGCGGAAAGCACTGGAGCGTGGTGCTCGGAGACGACGCAGAGGCGTTTCTCGAAAACGCATCGAAGAGCGACAAGCCGTTCTTTATGTACCTGGCCTTCAACGCTCCGCATGATCCGAGGCAATCCCCGAAGGGATACGTGGACAAATACCCGCTGGACAAGGTGAAGGTCCCGGCCAACTTCCTGCCGGAATACCCCTACAAGGATTCCATCGGTTGCAGCGCCAAGCTCCGGGACGAAAGACTGGCTCCCTTCCCCCGGACCCGATACGCCATCAAGGTGAACCGCCAGGAATACTACGCGAGCATCACGTACATGGACGTCCAGTTAGGCCGCATTCTCGACGCCTTGGAAAAGACCGGCAAGGCCGACAATACCTACATCTTCTTTACCGCCGATCAGGGCTTATCCGTCGGCCATCACGGTCTGATGGGAAAACAGAATTTGTACGACGATAGCGTCCGGGTCCCGCTAATGGTCAACGGTCCCGGCGTCCCGAAGAACAAGAAGATTGATACGCCCGTCTACCTGCAGGACATCATGGCGTCGGCGCTGGAGCTTGCCGGCGTCAGAAAGCCCCGCCAGGTGCAATTCAAGAGTCTGCTGCCGTTGATCGAGGGCAAGGCCGACCAGAACTACGATGCAATTTACGGCGGCTACATCGACTTTCAGAGAATGGTCACGATGGACGGCTACAAAATGATCTACTATCCCAAGATCGACAAGACGCTGCTCTACAATCTCAAGGCGGACCCGCTGGAGATGAATAACCTCGCCGACGACCCGGCCAACGCTCGTCTGCTCGCCAAACTCAAAGCTCGCCTGAAAGAGCTGCAAAAGGAGGTGGGTGACAAGCTCGATCTCGACAAGGCGAATGGATAGCGAAAGGTAATGCCGTGACCAGGGCATGGATATGCATTCTATGTGTGGCATTTTTTTCCGTGACGACAGTTGCCTCCCAAGAGGCGAAGGTGACGACCGGCAAAACGCGGGAATTTCTACTAGAGAAGAAGTATCTGAATTTCCCGGTCAAGAACGGCGTTGAGAAGCGTCTGGTCAGTCTCGTCGTTGACGATCAGGTGGTTCGTGAATTTGAAATCGAGCTGGCGCCGGGCGAGCCGAACTTTTGGGTGTTTTTGGAGATCGGCGAGTTCAAAGGCAAAAAGGCACTGTTGCGAATCGACACATACGACCCGGCGAAAAACAAGGGATTCGATTCGATCTATCAGGCAGATACCTACATCGGCGAAGAAGATGTCTATCGAGAGAAACTGCGCCCGCAATTTCACTTCACCTCCCGTCGCGGCTGGAACAACGATTCCAACGGAATGGTCTACTATGACGGCGAGTATCACTTGTTCTATCAGCACAACCCTTATGGCTGGCGCTGGGCCGCCGGTGGAACGAATCCGATGTCCAAAGGCCAACCCTTTACCCAATCAATCGCTTACAGCAACGACCGCGGCCGAACCTGGACGGTTTATGAAGGCAATCCCGTTCTGAATCACATCAACGGCGGCAATCGCGATCCTAAAGTCATCTGGCACCAACCGACGAATCAGTGGGTCATGGCCCTTTATTTGGACGACCATACGATGGGGTTCTTCACGTCGAAGGACCTGAAATCGTGGGAATTCCAGAGCAAGCTGAAGTGTTTTCACGAGTGCCCCGAATTGTTCGAGCTACCGGTTGATGGAAATGCGAATAACAAAAAGTGGATACTGTACGGCGGCAGTGGCGAGTATTTGATCGGCAGCTTCGATGGCAGACAGTTCGAAGCCGAGGCCGGCCCGATCCCCTTCCATTATGGCAACTGCTTCTACGCCTCGCAAACCTTCAACAACATCCCTCCCGAGGACGGTCGGCGAATCCAGATCGCTTGGGGCCGGATCACGATGCCTCGGATGCCCTTCAACCAGATGATGCTCTTCCCGGTGACGTTGACCTTGTGGACGATGGACGATGGACCCCGAATGTTTGCCGAACCCATTCACGAAATTAAAAGGCTCCACAAACGCCGATGGCAATGGACAAACAGAATCCTGAAACCGCAAAGCAATCTGCTCTCTGATCTTTCCGGCGAGCTGTTTCACATTCGGGCTGAATTTCAAATCGACGACGCCTCGGAGAACGGCTTTATCATTCGTGGCGTTCCAGTCGTCTACAACATCCAAAAACAAGAATTGTCCTGTTGCGAGAAGAACGCTCCATTGAAGGCTGTGGACGGCAAGATTCACCTCGAATTATTGGTGGATCGCACGTCGATTGAGATATTCGGCGACGATGGAAAAATCTATATGCCGATCGGCGTAGTCCTTGCGGATAATGCAAAATCGCTCGAAATCTTCACGAAGGGTGGAGACACGGAGGTTGAATCTCTGGAGGTTTACGAGCTTGATTCAGCCTGGCGGTAGAGATGGGATCATGTAGGGTGGGCAAATTCTGTTTTTGCCCACGCGGAATCCTTAATCGACGCGTTTGTAGAATTCGGATTCTTTGTCGGAGAGTTCCTTTCGCCGGATCATTTCTCGGATGCGTTGCAGATCGACGTTTCGCGGTTGGCCGCCGGTCACAGAAACAGCCTCCGTACCCGTCCCGCCGGGGATGACCTCCAGAAACCTGCTTACTGAAAGTGTTGACACAAGTACCGCGACAGCAAGCACACACGTTGCGAATATGGGCGAATTGCGTTGCTCAGATTTCCGCGAAATGACGACATTGTCATACCGGCACTTGTCGCACTGTATACAGTCCATCTTGTCCCTGCCCGTGAGGCCGAATTGGCATTTGCCGAATTTCTTGGCCGGCAGGTATCGTTTCAGCACGGCCACGCGGTTGAGCAGTGACAGAAAAGCTCCGACGGGACATAGATAAAAGCACCAAAAACGCGTGCAGAAGACCGAGCCAATCAGGGCCGCCGCGACGACCAGCGTCAGGCTCGATCTTAAGTCACCCATCGTGACCGACAGATTGAACACGGGAATGAGCGGGTCGGCGACCAGGGTCGTTCGGTCCCTGGAGATGAAGAACACGCCGATCACGATAAGCAGCACGACGTACCGGGCGAACCTGGCCTTTCGCATCGATTCGGTGGGTAGGGATGGCTTGAATCTGCCGGGGAGGACATAGCTGACCAGCTCCTGTGCCGCCCCGAAGGGGCAGATATAGCCGCAGTAAAGGTTGCCGAAAAGGAGCACGACCAGCGGAACGGCGACAACAAGCAAGAAGACACCCGTTAGTGCCGCCGAGGGCATCTGTCCGGATAGGAGAGCGACAATCTGTTCGCTGGAGTATTGAGCGTTCAGCCAGAGACCTCCGGTGACAAGGGTCAAGGCAAGAACGCTCAACCTGCTCCAAAAGCCTCCCTTGAAGGTCACGACCAAGACAAGAATGAGAACGCCGATCAGGTAGATCGCCCGGACGTCCGGCACGTATGTGGCGGGACGCGGTGTGGCCGCAGATCTTTGTTCCACAGGCCGCTTCAGAATCTGTTCGGCAAATCTGCGGCCCGACGTTTGCAGCGACACGAGAATCGCCTCGGAGCTGATCGTCGCGCCCGTGACGGCCTGGACGTCGGCAAATGGCTCGCGATGAAAAAGATGGCGACCGATGAGAGAGTCATGCCAGTCTTTCAGAAGATCGAGATACGCCGGCGTTTCATTCGAGCGGACGATATGGAAGCCCAGGATTTTGCCGCTGGGATCATCCACGTACACAGCGAGATTTATCTTGCCGCCAAAACCGCGCACTTCGGGGGCAAAATCCAGCGAGCTAAAGACGTACCCGGTCAGCCTATCGTTGGCGTCGAAGACTCTGAAGTAGTCGGCTTTTCGGGCCGTCTCATCAAGGACGGCCGACTCCGGCTCGACCCGCAATTCGCCCACCAGCGCACGGACCGAATTCGTCGGCAATGAAACCCTGACATCAGCTCCCGCTCTGGCGAGCAGGTTGGAGCATAGAACTATAGATGCGCCAACACCGAACAGGCCATAGCCGAGGGCGCGAAGCCGATGAGTGCTGATGCCCGAAAGGCGTTCCGTCTTCGGCCTGAGTGTTCTCAAAACCGCCGCGGGCGTATTGGCCAGAAT
>JARRQQ010000229.1:6638-10044 GCA_037381725.1 Sedimentisphaerales bacterium | reverse complement strand
GTAAAGACACATTCCATCGCCTGGAGGTGTTTGTCCGCGTCCTCCGCCGGGCTGACCAGAAGGATGACCGAATAGACGGGCTGCTTGTCCAGGGCCGAGAAATCGATCCCGACGCCACTTAGGCCGATCGCCGCCGCCACGTTCTTGACCGCCTTGTGTTTGACGTGTGGGATGGCGACGCCGCGTCCCATCCCGGTGCTGGCTTCGTTCTCCCGCTTGATCATTTCCCTTTGAATGTCGGCGCTCTTGGCCGTCCCAAGCTTACCCGCCTCGTCGAGCAACGAAATAAGCTCGGCGATCACACCGTCGCGGTCGCTGGCCTGTAATTCCGGGACCATCGCTTCAAAACAGACAAATTCCGTCAGCTTCATCTTGTTCGTCCGATGCCTTCCATTAACCGGTTCGTCGGTCCATCAAAATCCTTTTCCGAGCCCGCGGGACCTACGCCGGTTCCGATTCGCTCGGGTGACCGCCGGCGTGTTTGTCGTCGCGCTCTTTACTCTTTGTTCTTCTGAGTTGTCGTTCCAGCTTATGAACGGCCATGTCAATGCACCGATAGGTATCGTCCCCCGTCTCGGTCCCGACAAAAACCTTGCCGTGCTCGGCCCGCGCGATGATCTCGACCGTCGCGCCGTTGCCCCGGCCGCCGTCCACGAGCACCTCGACCTGATTGATGCTGTTATAGTACTTGGGAAGCTTGGACGTCTTATCCTGCGCGTGCATCCTTATCGCTTCCGTGATTTCGACGTGTTTGCCGCTAATCGTGAAAAGCAAAATCGGTCTCCTTAATTGTGATTTTTGCGATCGGGTGAAAGTTCGCTTCTATCCTGTCCCTTTTCTGAATCAGGCAGCACCGGGGCCGGAACGACACGACCCTTGCCCGGCGTGATGACACCTCCGCTAACGATGAATCGCAGCGCTTCTTCTATCGTCATATCCAACTCGATCGTCTGCTTTTTGGGAACGGTTATGATGAAACCGGTAAACGGCGTCGGTGACGTCGGTATGAGAATGGTGAAGAACTCCTTTTTAACGTGATTGGCGACTTTCTCCAGACCCGATCCCGTAACCAAACCGATGGACCATATCCCTTTTCGTGGATATTCCACCGCCACCACGCGTGAAAACAGCTTCCTCTGCTCATCACCCGTAAGCAGGAAATCGGTAATCTGTTTCACGTAAGGGTAGACACGCCTCAACATGGGCGTATTCAATATGAAGCTCTCGGTCCTCCGCCACAGGCTCCGTCCGACGTAACTGGCTAAGAGGGCCCCGAGAACACCAACGCCCACGACCGCAATGAGAAATCCCACCATCGAGCCGGGACCATCGACCCACGTCTTGGCGAGAGTACGTTCAAGTTTCCAGATGCGCACCTTCCGCTCTATGTCGGGTCTTTTCGCCTGTATTGCCAACTGCTCGGGATTTTCCTTTAATTCCTCCTTCTTCTCTCGCAGATATGCCTTAATCTCGTTTTCGGAGACTTCGACGTTCTCGTTGGCCGTTAAAGCGATGACGTAGACGAGGCCTCGATTGATGTGCCTGCCGATATTACTCTGAATGAAGCCGTATCCCCAGACGAACAGCCAGATCGTCAGAATGGTGGGCAACAACACCGCCAGTCCGTGCAAGAAGTAGCCCTTCAAGCGTCTCGTAAGACTCATTGTATTGGCACCAAATCCTTGATTATAAAAGACTTAAGAGTCTTTCGCCCTGCCAAAATCGCCTGTAAGATCACCCCATATCCGGGGCGCCATAGACTAAGCGACAGGCTCGCGAGAGTCAACAAAAAAGTCTTTCGGCAAATGGGCGCCGCTCAGATGAATCAAGGCTCCGGGCACGGAAGCGAGCATCCAGACGACTCGCTGACACAACGCCAGGGCCAGCGCCGCTTCAGGCTCCGCCCCGGCAAAGTGAACGAACAGGTAAGCGAGTCCACCCTCCATGACGACGGCGCCGCCGATGCTGACGGGCACGGCCGCCACGACCCACATCAGAGTGAAGAAGACGTAGTAGTACCTCAGACCGGCACTGATTCCCATGCTGACTCCCAGGGCCCAGAAGCTGGTAATGACGACAATTTGCGTGCCGACCGTCAGAACAAACGCGATCAGGATCGTGCCCGGCCGTTTGCAATAGACCTTGGCGGCAATCTTGAACTTCCCGGCGAGCAGGCGGCCGCGTAGATAGAGATACGACGCGACCTTGCGCACCACGGGCCGAGTCCGCCGATACGAGGCCAGCGTGCCGAGAACGACGCAGATTGCCAAGAAGACGCAAAGAAAGAACAAAGCGTGCCGAGCGAAGAACGCTAGGGAACCGCCTCTGCCCTTGATCTGGAGCGTCTGGCCCTGTCCGGTGAGAAAGACCAGATAGAAGAAGGCGGCGATGACGAGCGTGCTGAGCAAGCCGACCGCCCTGTCAACGAATACACTTAAAACGGCCTCGAACCTCTTGTCCGTATGGCGGGTCACGTACCAGGCTCGAACCAGGTCGCCGCCGACAGAGCTAGGCATGAAGTTGTTGTAGAACCACCCGAGCAGATATAATTTGATGGCGGTTCCGACGCCGATAAACACGTACTGGACCCTCAGGAGAAGCCACCAGCGAAACCCTACGATGAATTGACAGACAATGTAGACACCCAAGGCAACGATGAAAGCCGCTGGGTTCATTTTGGAAAAGAGCGCCCCCAACGTGGCCCATCTCTGGTCCTGAGAGATCCAAAAGACGCCCCAAATGACGCCGACCGAAACGACCGCAAGGCGCAAACCCAGGAAAACGTACTTACTTCTGCGACTTTTTGACTCAGGCATTGAACGCATCCACATTGAAATAACTTGTCTTCTAGATAATAGCGGGTAGAATGCCTTCTGACAAGGCGCTGCAAACAGCCAAACAATATTGTCGGATTGAAATAGAAGCAGAAGGAGTCAAACACGTGACGGCAAAGCCGGATATCGAGGAAGGTCTTGAATTCATGCCAAGATTCGGCGAGGACGGGCTAATACCCGCCATTGCGCAGGATGCCCGTAGCGGCCTAATTCTCATGGTCGCGTACATGAACCGCCAGGCCCTGGAGCAGACCGTCCAGTCGGGTTACGCGACCTATTTCAGCCGCTCCCGCGGGCAGTTATGGAAGAAAGGCGAGCAAAGCGGGCACCTTCAAAAGGTCGAACGGATACTCGTCGATTGTGACCAGGATTGCCTGGTTCTCAAAGTAACCGTCGACGCCGGGCAGTGCCACGTCGGCTACCAATCCTGTTTCTACCGCGCGGTGAAGAAAGACGCCGATAAGAAGCTGGAATTCATCGCTGAAAAGGTCTACGACCCCAAACAAGCCTACAAGAAATAGACTCGAATCACCCCCAGATGTCCCCGGGAGACCACAAGCAGCCCTGCAAAG
>JARRQQ010000229.1:0-6614 GCA_037381725.1 Sedimentisphaerales bacterium | reverse complement strand
CTGCAAAGGCCGCCCCGCCCGCCCGTAGCCCGCGCACCCCCCACCCGCGATTTTTGCTCACTTTGCCATGATCGCGGGGCTGGGTGGCAGCCTCATCCTGAAAAGATGGGGATGGCGGGCCAAAGCCGTCCCAAGCTTCGCTTGAGCCTGCCAGCCTTCTCTACGTTCATCCACAAGATCGACTCGTGCGATCTCCTGGGGCCTTCCGGGACGCGATTTTTTCTCGGTTTTGCCATAATAATGCGTTACGATTCTGCCGATAGTATGCACTATATTGCGGTTCAGGGAGGAGCGGCTACAGAGGCCTTGTTTCGCGGCATCGCAGATTCCTCAACAAAATGTGGGGTGCCCGCAAGGGGTGTATCGAAGCTCAACATGAAGTCTTTTGTGTCGTCTTTGGAGAACCGAACCATGTACAAACTCAGATCAAAGTCAGCAACGGCTTGTGTCCTGGCGCTGCTTCTCGGCGTTGCGTCTGTCGCGCTGGGCACGGGAGTCCCGTCGAATGACAACTGTCAGAACGCCAGAGCGGTCGGCGACGTCACGGACCTGGTCTTCGACACGACGTACGCGACGATCGACGGGCCCGGACACTACGTCAACAGCCCAAACGTATGGTACTGTTATACCCCCCCGTGCACGGGCTGTGCGACCGTCAGCCTGGCGGGAAGCAGCTTCGATACGAAGCTGGCCATTTACGACGGATGCGGCTGTTATCCATCCGCAAGCCAGCTCATCATCAGCAACGACGACTATGACGGCCATCAGTCGCAGGCGACGTTCGCCGTAACAGCCGGCCGTCATTACCTCATTGAGATCGGAGGCTTCAACGCCAGCGTCAAGGGCCAGGGTTTCTTGACGATCAGTTGCGACAGCCAGGCCAGCGCGCCGGGCAACGACGATTGCAGCGAAGCGGAATCGATTGGAAACGTCTCGGAAAAGCCGTTCGACACGGCTTGCGCGACGTTTGACGGCTCAGGTTTCTGCACCACCGGCCCAAATCTCTGGTACCTCTACAGAGCAAACAGGACAGGTGACGTCACCGTCACGCTCGAAGGCGTCGACGGCTTCGACACCAAGCTGGGCGTGTACCTGGGCAGCAATTGCTACCCGCGTTCCACCGACATGATCGGCTGCAACGACGACTTCGGCAATACACTGGACTCACAAGTCACATTCAGCGCAAACGCCGGCAGGTATTATCTGATCGAGATCGGAGGCTACAACGAGGATAGTGTCGGCAGGGGCTTGATGACCATCGCTACCGAGGGCGTGCCGCAAGGCGACAACGACGACTGCGCGGACGCCCAAGCGACCGGCGAAGTGAAAAACGTAGAGTTTAGCACGAAGGGCGCAACGTTCGACGGTCCCGGCCTGTGCATGAACAGTCCCAACATCTGGTATTGCTACACCGCCTCGTGCACCGGCGACGTCACCGTCAGCCTTCTGGGCAGCAGCTACGACACGAAGCTGGCCGTCTACAGCGGATGCTCGTGCAACCCGACGTCCAGCCGGCTGATCGAGTGCAACGATGACTTTGATTCCGCCTATCAATCACAGATTACCTTCGATGCGACCGCCGGCGCCAAATATCTCATCGAGATCGGTGGCTACGGCTCAGAAACCGGTGAGGGCATCCTGAACATCGAGTGCAAGTCCTCCGGGCCGCCGCCTTCCAAGGACAACTGTGCGAACGCACAGAGCATCGGGGAAGTGAAAGACCTTGCCTTCGACACCACAGGCAGGACGTTTGACGGCCCCGGTCTCTGCATGACCAGCCCGAACATCTGGTTCGTCTACACGCCCTCGTGTACGGGCGACGCCACTGTCAGCCTGCTGGGCAGCAGCTATGATACGATGCTGGCCGTTTACGAAGGTGACAACTGCAATCTGACCTCCGACGATCTGATCGAGTGCAATGACGATGCTGCCGGGGCTTACCAATCCGAGATCACCTTCGCCGCCACCGCCTGGGGAAAATACCTGGTCGAAATCGGCGGCTACGGCTCCGCTACGGGCCAAGGCGTCCTGAACATCAGTTGTCAGGGAGGTGTATCCGCAGAGGCGCCGGACTGTGGCGACGCACCGGACAGCACCAACAACTTCGGCAAAAACATGAACGCTTATCCGGCTCCCGCCGCTGTCAAGGCCAACTATCCGACTGTCTACAATGACGGTAGCGGTGTCGGGCCTTTCGGACCGGTTCACCTAAACAATCAAGCCGTCGCGTTTCTGGGTAAGAAGGTCACGGCTGAGATGGAAGCTGACAAAGGTCCTGACGAGGACGGCGTCAACAACATCAATCCCACATCCGGCGCATCGAATCAGGACAAGGGCGACGACGGCGTGACGGTTCCGCTCACTCTATCTAGTTGTCGCTGGACAACGTTCGAGTACACGGTCAACGTCGTCGATCCGGACGCCGAACTCTGGGTCAACGTCTGGTTCGACTGGAACCGCGACGGCGACTGGGACGACACGCTCGATTGTGCCCAGGGCCCGGTGCCGGAATGGGCGGTCCAAAACAAGTTCTTGTTCAAGCTGCCCGTGGGGCTCAATCGCATCACGACGCCGGCCTTCCTTCCCTGGCATCCCAAGAACGGGCGGGAAAAAATCTGGATGAGAATCACGCTCTCGGAGCAACCCTGGAAGCACGGAAGCAATCCCGGTGCGAAGGGCAATGCCGGCTCCGGACCGCAGGGCAAGTACCTGTACGGCGAGACGGAAGACTACTACTTCACTCCGAATACCAGTCAGTCCGTATGTGAAGACTACAACGGTGACGGGGTGATCGACACCGACGACTTGGTCACCTTCACCTCCGAGTGGTTGGAGAACTGTCCGGACTGACGATAAGTAACCATTACTCTTGTATAATACAAAGACCGGGGCTGCGGGCGCCTTCCTGCTCGCAGCCCCATTCTTTTGGTCTGGCTACCGCGACAACAATCTCGCCACGTCTTTGGCAAAGTAGGTGATGACGATGTCGGCCCCCGCGCGTTTGATGGCGATCAAGACCTCCATCATTGTCGCCTGCTCATCCGACAGTCCCGCGGCGGCGGACGTCTTGACCATCATATATTCGCCGGAGACATGGTAGGCCGCGATCGGGCTATCGAAACGCTGCCTGGCTCGATAGATGATGTCCAGATAAGCCAGCGCGGGCTTGACCATGACAATGTCGGCGCCCTCCTCGATGTCCAGGGCAATCTCGGCCATCGGCTGGTCGACGCTGGCCGGGTCCATCTGGTACGCCTTGCGGTCGCCGAAGGCCGGGGCGGATTCGGCCGCGTCTCTAAATGGGCCGTAGAAAGCCGAAGCGTACTTGGCCGCGTAAGACATGATAGCCACGTTCTCGAAACCGTTCTCTTCGAGGGCCTCGCGAATGGACTTGACCCGGCCGTCCATCATATCGGAAGGGGCGACGATATCGGCACCGGCCTGAGCGTGTGACAGCGCCATCTTGGCCAATAGCTCGCACGTCGCATCGTTATCGACCTTGGCATCTCGAATGACGCCGCAGTGCCCGTGACTGGTGAACTCACAGAGACAGACATCCGTCACCACCAGCAAGTCGGGCGCCGCCTGCTTGATTTCTCGAATCGCGCGCTGCACGACGCCGTCCTCAGCCCAAGCCTGTGAGCCAATCTCGTCCTTCTTCCCGGGCAACCCGAAAAGCAGTACGGCGGGGATGCCCAACGAAGCCACCTCCGCCGCCTCGCCGGCAATGGTATCCGGCGAAAAATGGAAGCAGCCCGTCATAGATGTGATTGGCTCTTTGATGCCTTCGCCCTCGCGGACGAACAAAGGATACACCAAATCGTCCACGCTGACCTGTATTTGTCGCACTAACCTCCGCATTGAAGCACTGCTTCGCAGTCTTCGCATTCTGTTTTGAGGAAACCCCATCGTAGTACTCCCGTCTTGTGCCCAGTCGTTCCAGACTTCAGACCCTATTTCGATCCTTCGCTCTCTTGCATGGCGTCAAGTAGCCCGTCGAAGGTGTGCACTGTCGCTGTCACATGGACAGTGACGCCGAGGTGTTTCAATCGTCCGGACGTCACCGGGCCGACCGAGGCCACCTTGACATTCGACGTCCCAACCAGCTCGCGGTCAATTTGCTCGAAGAATCCATCAACGGCGGAAGGGCTGGCGAACGTCAGCCAGTCGATGGTCCCCTTTCTGATCGCCTCTACCAACTGTGACGCGTCGTTTCTTTCCATCGTCGCGGTGTAGGTGGCGACGTCGTCAACTTCTGCGCCGGCTTCGGCCAATAGCTCGGCAAGCTCGTTCGATGCAAGTTGTGAGCGTAAGAGGAGAATCTTCTTGCTCCGCACGTTTTCGGAGCGAATGAGCTGCATACCCATCTCGCGACCCGTAAAGACGTCGGGCACAAAATCCGCCTTGACGCCGAAATCAGCCAATTTCGCAGCGGTTCTCTCGCCTATAGCTCCAACCTTCGCGGAGCTGAAAACCCTTGCGTCCTTACCCAGACCCTTTAGAGCCTCGAAGAAAATTGCCACACCGTTGACACTGGTGAAGATAATCCAATCGTACTGACTGAACCTGGCGAGCGCTTGGAGAAACTCGTTCGAGTCCGTCAGCGGCTGGATTCTTATCGTCGCAAAAGGCACCGGATTGCCGCCGCGAGAAATGATCTTGGCCGCAAAGTCCACATTGCCGGCTGCGTCCCGCGTCATGACGATGCTCTTGCCGAACAGAGGCTGTTTCATGAACCAGTCGAAGCGCGGGTCGCTGCCCGCCGCGTCGCCGATCACAACAATAGCCGGCGGTCCGATCTCCTGCTGCTTGCATGTCTCATTGATCTGCTCTAACGGTGCTCTGACTACGCGCTGTGTTGGGAACGTGGCGTTGGCAATGACCGCCGCCGGGGTGTTCGCCGGCTTGCCGTTCTCTATCAGCCGCTCCGCGATAGATGCGAGAGTGCCCATCCCCATATAAAAAACGAGAGTGCCACCGAATTGAGCCAGGACGTGCCAGTCGATGTTGCTGTCCTCTTTGCCCGCTGCTTCCCGGCCGGTAATGAACGTCACCTGGGAGCTGTACTGGCGGTCGGTCAGCAGGATGCCGGTATAGGCCGACGCCGCGATGGCCGCCGTCACACCGGGCACAATCTCAAAACCGATGCCCGCATCGATCAGAACCGCAAGCTCTTCGGCGATCCGCCCGAATGTGCAAGGATCGCCGCCCTTGAGGCGCACGACGGTTTTGCCGCTAAGGGCCTTGGCGACGAGGATTTTGTTAATCTCGTCCTGCGTGCACGAGCCTTCGCCGATTCTTTTGGGTACGTGGATGATCTCGGCGTCCGCGCGCGCATAGCTGAGTAACGCCGGATTGGCCAACTTATCGAAGATCACGCAATCCGCCGCCTTGAGCGTCTCGGCCCCGCGGACGGTAATCAAATCCGCCCGCCCCGGCCCGGCCCCCACCAAGTAGACAAAACCTTTTCCCATCATGCCTCGTTTCTCACGATTAGAATGTATGGTGGGACTGACCCCACCGACCCTACTTACAATACCAGAATCGCGTCCCAAGTGCCACCGATTTTACATTCCCCCGATGGCAAGTTGCCAAGCGAAGCGCACAGTAGCTCATATCTGGCCAAAGAACTTGGAGAAAGAAGATTTATTGAATCTTGCACGCCTAGGGGAAACATGTGGGATTTTCCTTGATCTGTTTTGGTTCAGCGTGAATTTGACACGTACAGCAATCAGATTCGCTTCGCTAATTACACTAATGCGTTTCCGAAAGCAGCCAACGAAATGGCTTCATTTCTAAACGTCTAATTGTCCGGAAGAGCGCGGCGCCCCTGCCGTTCCGTGACACGCATTCAAATTATCTTCCTGTGAGTCGGTTGAGCCGGAATGACGGCGCGCGGTCATCTTTCAAGGGCAACGAGGATTTCTTTGCCGCCGGAGGTTAGGAGGTCTTGGGCGAGTTGCTCCGCGAGGGATTCGGCTTGAGAAATGGGGGCGGTGGATTGGCGGGCGATGTGGTTTTGGCCTTGCAGGTCGCAAATGAAGGCGCGGATTGTTATTTCCTCTTCGGTAAGTTGAGCGTAGGCGCCGACGGGGGCGTGGCAGCCGCACTGCATGGTCGTTAGAATCTTTCGCTCGGCGGAGGTCGTGATTCGTGCGCTGTTGTCGTCGAGGGCGGCAATGAGTTTGTTCGTTTCGGTGTCATCGGCTCTGGTTTGGATCGCCAGGGCGCCTTGGGCAGGGGCGGGAATGAATTCCGTCGGATCGAATATGAGGGAGATTCTATCGGCCAGACCGAGCCGCTCCAGGCCGGCGCGGGCCAAAAGTATGGCGTCGAAATCATCCGTATCGAGCTTTCGCAATCTCGTCTGCACGTTGCCGCGAATCGGGGTCGGCTGAAGATCGGGACGCAAATGCCTAAGCTGGGCGGCGCGCCGGAGGCTTGAGGTACCGATCTTGGCATCACGGGGCAATTGCTCAAGCGACTCAATTGGCGAGGGACAAACGAGGCAGTCTTCGACAAATTTTCTATCGAACACCGCGGTGATGGTCAAACCTCGTCGTTCGGCTGTGGGCAAGTCCTTGAAGCTGTGGACGGCGAAGTCAGCTTCGCCA
>JARRQQ010000228.1:0-6636 GCA_037381725.1 Sedimentisphaerales bacterium | reverse complement strand
CACCGAGCGAGACCGCCTCTCGGTACGCGAGGATTGTCTCCTCGAATTGGCCACGGTCTTCGAGGACGAGTCCCGGGGCTTCATGGAATCGTGGTATCTGAGGATCTCTGGCAATCGCCTCGCGGAGCGACGCGACAGTCGTATCATTCCTTTCCATCTGTTTCATACTAGCACATTGACGGAGCCGTCACCCGCCGGAATCTCCTGCAGCTCGCTGATTTGCTCGTACGTGTTGCCATTAGACACCCATTCACTGATCCCGTCCGTATAGGCATCATTGCCCCATGTTTGCGAATCAGTGGAACCTTGCTGTTGGGACCAGCCATGCTGTGGCGACGAATCGCCCGGCGTCCCGTATTGCGGCCGGTCGTGTTGTGAGAGCGTAACGTCGAGCCGCTTGATGTGGATGCCGCAGTTGGCCAGGTCGCGTATCATTTGCGGAAGCGCGTGCTCGATGTCCGTTCGGGTTTCCGGCTTGTTGACCTCCAAATGGCCTGTCAGGTCGTTATCTTGCCTCTGAAATCGTATAAGGACCCTGCCCAGTTCGGGCGGATTGAGGTGCACGGTAATTTGCTGGTTCGAGCTTCGACCAGTCAGGGAACCCTGAATCGATTCGAACACCTGTTTGCCGATGTCAGCGGAGGTCTCGCCGGACGCATTCTCGCCTTGAGACTTTTGACCGATGACTTGTGCACTCGCGTCGGTACCCGAATCAGAAACTCGTGACTCGTAGACCACGAATCGGTTTGCAGATCCGCTCTGGACGAATGTCTGGTCGGATTTCGTCTGGGGGTCATGGTCTTCGGACGAATGACTCTGTTGGGTTATTGAAGTACCATCCTCGGATCGTAGGCTGGCTGATCGGGGCATCGAATCGGTGTCCGAGAGCCCGTCCTCAGGGTGCGTGGACTCTTCGTTCAGATCACGCTGTTCTGAGATGGTCTCGCCAGTCGGCGCACGTTTGTCGGCGCCTGCCTCTGCCGTTGGAAGCGAGATGTTGACGTCTTGCTCCATATCATTGTCCGGAGTCACTACCGCATTCTCAGGCGGATCGGTCGGGATACCTTCCAGAATTCCCTGGCTTACTTCCGCTGCGATGGTTCCCGTAGTGACCGGTTCCGAAGCCTCGGCGGACACCGAAAGGGAATCGCCGCTTTGCAACGCGGGGTTTGATGGAAGTGTCTCGCTTTGAGTGATCTGTTCGTTTGTCACCTGATTATTCTTCTCGTCAGGCCCGCATTTCTCGCTCGGACGGGGTGTTTCCGGTTCAGGCTGCTCGTCCGTGTTGGAAACTGAGCCTACCTCCTTTGTCACGTCGTCGTCCAGTTTTGCTGACGGCTCGTCAAATTTCGATTTCTTGCATGTCGTGCGATCAGACTTGCACGATGCCTTTTCGGTGGCGGCTTTCTCGTCACCTTTTTCGATTCCATTAGGTGTAGCGCCCTCGTTCGGAGAGACTTCGGGCGAAACATCCTTCTGGACGAGAGAGAAGGGTTTGTGGTCGGCGTCCATCCCTGGCTTCGAGGTTGTCGGAGCAGAGCGAACAACTCCACTGCAAACGGTATCCACCATCAACAAGCTGACGTTCATGCGCACACCTTACAAGATAGTGGGGAACGAGCAACTTCTATGCCAGAGGAACAAGTTGAAAGGCGATCAAGAGCGTAAGCACTTGATGAATATATACTTATCGATATTGAAAACGCCACGATTGCGATGGAACACCTGATGTGCGGCCCCGCATGCGGAGAAAGATTCCCGCGATTAGGCGGGGATTTCCACCGTATCCCATCGTGCGGGCAACGCATCGCGGGCGATGAGACCCGAAGACCATGATCCGACGCGTTCAGGGCCCCCGAGGCTTCCCGTCGGAACAGACGCGCCTTGTATGATATCCTTACACCGCTGCAAATATCCAGACGCGCCGGGCGCGCTCATGGCTGCCGAGTTGTCGATTTCAATCTCGAATCGCGGATCGGAATGGCTCTGCGGCGTCTGGCATGATTCTTGCTGTCACTTGTACGGATGATGTTTGTTTTTAGATATTGAGGTGATTCGGATGCCGGGAGCGAACAACATAGTCGATCTTATCGAGGCCGGCATAAGGGCCGAAAGTCTCAGACAACGAGCGATAGCCAGTAACATCGCCAATCTTGAGACTCCCGGCTACCGCAGGATCGACGTCAAGTTCGAGGAGCTGCTCGCCAAGTGTATCAAGTCGGGCGATGCAGCCGACGTCAGCAAGATCATGCCTGAAATCTACCGGCCCGGGCAAACGCCGGTGAAGTCCAACGGCAACGACGTGAACTACGAAACCGAGGTGGGCAACATGATTAGAAATACGATTCGCCACCGTGCGTTCGTCCGCTTGCTCGCCGGGAAATACAGACAGATCGAATTGGCGGTCGGAACGCAGTAGGATTGACTACTGGATATTGATTATTTCCACGTTGACGGCAGGCCGTTCCGCCCAAGCCGTTCGATAGACATTAGTTAATCTGCGAAGGGACCAAAATAGATGAGAGTCGATAACAGCTTCAGGCCTATAGACGTCGCCATTTCCGGTCTGCGGGCGCAGGGCCGGCAGATGGAGGTGATTTCATCGAACGTCGCTAACGCGCGCACCGTTGATGCGGGCCAGGGCGAGCCTTACCGAAGGCACGAGGTGATTCTCCGAGCGGACGACGAGACGGGCGGCGTCGCGGCGGACGAGATATTCACCGACATGAGCGATTTTCAGAAAATACTGGATCCGGGCAATCCCCGGGCGGACGAGCGAGGATATGTGTCGATGCCGAACGTCAATTTACCTGTCGAGATGATGAACCTTAACATTGCGGCGCGGGTGTATCAGGCCAACGTGGCCGTCTTGAGACGTTATCAACAGATGGTGGAAACCACACTCGAATTACTCCGATAGGTTGCAAGGATGGACTATGGTTGACTTTGACGCCAATGTAGGCACGTCTGTGCATTCAATGAAGAGCATTTGGGAGGCGGGCGCTGCCCGACCCGGCGCCGGCCTCGAATCTCTGGGCACGACGAAGGCCGGCGGTGCGAACGAGAATAAGGCGCAATTTGCCAATGCGATTAAGAGCTATCTTTCGCAGGTCGATGATCTCCAACAATCATCGGACGTGTCTATCAAGGACTTGCTGTCCGGCAAGAGTGAAGACATCGCCTCGGTCGCTTCGGCGGCAGCCAAAGCTGATGCGAGTTTCAAGCTGCTCGTGGGCGTCAGGAACAAACTGATCGAAGCGTATAAACAGACGATGAATATGCCGTTGTAGGCCAAGTGACTAGAGTGAGCTAAAGTGACTAAAATGACTAAGGTGACTGCGACCCTGTCATTGCGAGCGCAGCGAAGCAATCTCATTTTTGCTGGCCAGATCTCTCGGCTCCGCTCGGGATGACACTGACGTGTCACTCTAAGTACTTTAGTCACTTTCAACTTCAGGCACTTCTTAGGAAAGACGTTTCATGAGTTTCCTTCAGAAGATGAGGGCTGTATGGCAAAAGATAAGTCTCGTGCAGCGAGCGTTACTTGTCGCAATTATCGTGACTTTCGGTCTTGTCAGTGCACTGCTCGTCCACTGGGCCTGCCGGCCCGATATGAGGATGCTCTACCAGGAACTCGCCCCTGAGGAGGCGGCTGAAGTTGTGGAGAAGATCGGCGAACAGGGCATTGTCTATGAATTGCGAAACGGCGGGACAAGTATCTACGTTCCGAAGGAGAAGGTCTACCAGCTTCGCCTGGATTTGGCGAAAGACGGCCTTCCGGCGGGCGAGCAGGGGGGCTACAAGATATTTGAAAATGAAAAGATCGGCGTCAGTCCGTTCGTCCAGAGCGTCAACCTCAAGCGCGCACTCCAGGAGGAGCTTGCCAAGAGCATTCAGATGATCGACGGCGTGGTTCACGCGCGGGTCCACATCGTACGGTCCGAACAAACGCTCTTCACGTCTGAGGCGGGCAAGACAACGGCCTCTGTGGTCCTTCGGCTCCAGCCGGGCTATCGACTCAGCGCGTTGAACGTTGCAGCGATCACACATCTGGTCTCGGGCAGCATCGAGGGTCTTACCTCGGAAAACGTGACGGTCATCGATAGTCAGGGGCGTTTGTTGTCCGGCGAATCGGGCCAGGAGATGGCCAATGGGGCCGGCACCGTGCAGGATTACAGGGAGAGGGTGGAACAGTCTCTGGAGAACAAGGTCGAAGAGCTGCTCACGACCGTCCTCGGGCCGGGACGGGCAAAGGTGAGAATCCACGCCGTGGTTGATATGAACAGCGTGCACACGGTCACGGAGAAGTACGAGCCCAAAGGCGTCGCCTCGAAGGAGGAGATTACGAACGGTTCCGAGACCGCAGCGAGCAAGGGGACCGCCGCGAATAGCTCGGGGCCGCCGGGAAGCACCAAGAAGGACGAAACCATTGTCACTGAATACCAGGTGGGCAAGACGGTGACGCAGCAAGTGGTGTTGCCGGGTGAGATCATATCCCTGTCCGTGGCAGCAGTCGTCGACTTGTCGGCGGCCGATGCAAACGAGGCCCAGACGAACGGGGCGACGGCGAAGATCATGGATGCGAACGACGTCCAAAAGCTAATCGAAAACGCGCTCGGCCTGGACCTCGCACGTGGAGACTCCCTCAAAGTTGTTGACGCCAAATTTCAATCCGGGCCTGATCTATTGGTGGACGCGGAGGTCTCGGGCGGTCTCGACTACCTGGCGATCGCCGGGCAGGCGTCGCTGGGGATCATGGCGATTTGCGCGCTGCTCGTTTTGCGCATGTTCAAAGGGACAAAGAAGAAGACTCAGCCCAGGGCGGAGCCGGGCCAGCTACCCGGAGCTGAGGGGGCCGGACTTCTTCCGGGCAATAGCGAGATCTCGCAGCCTTTGCTGTTGCGCAGACAGATCACCCGTGCCTTAGAAAGCAATCCCGAGCGCGTCAGGCAATTGTTTGCCAGTTGGATCGAAGGTAACGGGGGATAGATGGATGACATTGACGGGCAAACAAAAGGCGGCGATGCTGCTGATGAGTCTTGACACCGCCACGGCCGCGGAACTGGTTAAGGGACTTGACCACAAGGCGGTACAGGAACTGGCGGTCGAGCTGGCCTATTTGGACGCCGCCGGCCTCAGAAATGGCAAGGCGAGCACCGAGGTCGTCCAGCAGTTTTGCACTTCGCTGCGGGCCGGCCAGGAATTCCATCTCAGCAGATTCCTGAACGACATGCTGAGAAGCACGGTAGGGCAGGAGAAAACTGAGCAAATCCAGATCCAAATACGAGACTTGCTGAACAAGCGCGATCCTTTCATTTCGATTCGTTCCGCCGACCCGCGCGCAATTGCGTCCGTTTTGGCCGGCGAGCATCCGCAAGCAACCGCTATAGTGTTGTCGGAGCTTCCGGCCAAGAAAAGCTCGGCAGTCCTGGGGCTTCTGGACGAGGACGTCCGGCGCAGCGCCATTCATAGAATGGCCGGGCGGGAAACGGTAACGACAGAAGCGAAAGCGCGCATAGCCCAGACCATCTGCGGACGGCTGGAGCTGCTTTCGAGCGGCGGCGCGGAAGAGGCCCTCGCTGCCCGGCCGGAGCAATCCCTTAGAAAAGTGGCTGTGATCTTGCGTAATCTCAGCCAAGAGCTGCGGGATGGTTTGCTTGAAGCTATCCGGGAGAAAGACGAAGAGGCCGGCGACACGGTGGCCAACCTGATGATTGTCTGGACGGACGTCCCGCTGGTGACCGACAGGTCGCTACAAGAGGCGCTGAGGGGGATCGACGCCAAGAAGCTGGCGCTCGCGTTGAAAGGAGCCGATGAGATAATTGCCGAGAAGATTCGATCCAATCTGTCCGAGCGGGCGGTCGCCACAATTGACGAAGAGACCTCGCTCATGTCCGCTCCCAGAAAGGAGGACATAGAAGTCGCCAGAGAGGAGGTTGTGCAGGTTCTCCGGGAGATGAACAAGAAGGGTGAGCTTATGTTCATAGAAGAGTAGTCTGATGTCGAATCAAGTCACAGTTAATCTCTTCCGACCGGTTGCGTCGGCCGTGGTTATCGACGGTCGGGACTTGGCACCCGGGGCTCAGGAGCTGGAATCTGATCCTCACGACTCGTTGCCTGATACTGGCGAGTCGCTCCAGCAGCACGCCCGAGGCGGAGCGACCAGTGATGAGCCGCCAGAAATGCTTGTACAGGTCTGCCAATCGCTTCGCAGTGCGGCAGCCGAGCTCAGTGAGGTCCGTGACGCACTTTTCGTGGAGCACAAAGACCAAATCGCCAAACTGTCCGTGGAGATCGCCAGGAAGATCCTCTTGCAAAAAGTGGAAGATGGAAACTATGAAATAGAATCCATCGTCAAAGAAGCGCTCACGAATGCGCCAAGTCGTCATGATATTGTGGCGCACTTGAGTCCTGAAGACTATACACCATTCCGAGAGACACTTCCGAACGGGCAGGAAGGACTGGACGGTACCTTCGCGGGTGTCAAGTTTGTGCCCGATCCAAATATTGGACGGGCCGAATGTCTTCTCGAAACTCCAAAGGGAATCGTCAAATCACTGATCGACGAGAGTCTGGAACGAGTTAGTCAGGCACTTCAGAGGACACATTGAGTCATGGTCGCAACGAAGGCCGGTC
>JARRQQ010000227.1:0-6659 GCA_037381725.1 Sedimentisphaerales bacterium | reverse complement strand
CTTGCAAAGGGCGCGTCTTTGGCACGTCTTGACCGTCCTGGTGTCTACCAGAATCTCCTGTTTTCTGCTCAGTTTGTCCAGGTAGCCGCACGAGACAAAGCCGCTGAAGTGTCAGATCAAGTCTTAACTGTTTCACCTAGACTTACCCTTTCAGCGTATTCCGGCCTTGACAGCGGACGGATTCGCCGCGATGATTCTATGCCTAGATATTTAACACGTCAGTGGGGTCGTTCAAGAAAGGGATATTGCTGATGAGTATTGAGTTTCGGAAGGGTTGTAAGTATTCGCTGGTTGTGCCTACGAGTATGGGCGTTCGGATTACGCCGACGAATGGGCAGCCGGTCTATTGCAGTGATACGTTTATTATGCAGGCGACCAGCGCCGAGTCCAACGTAGCCAGCGTCTCCAGCTATCTGGGCCTGCCCGTTAAGGTTCTGACGACGCTCGTCAAGGGCAGCCCGATTGCACGGTTCATCAAGGACAATCTGGCCGGACGCCATATCGATATCGAGGCCAAGGAGGTCGATCAGGGCGGGCCGTGGGGGTATCGCCATCAGTTCAATATTGCCGATTGCGGATCCGGCTCGCGCGGGCCCCGGGTGCACAACGACCGTGCCGGCGAGGTGGGGCGGACCCTGAACGTCAAAGACTTCGACCTGGAAAGGCTCTTGGATCAGGAGGGCGTGCAAATCGTGCACCTCTCGGGGCTTATTGGGGCGCTGTCGCCCGAGACGGGCACGTTCTGCCTCGAATTGGCCAGGGCTGCCAAGAAGCACGGGACGCGGATCTCATTCGACCTGAACCATCGCGCGTCGTTCTGGAAGGGCCGCGAGGCGGAGCTGCACGAGATATTTTTGGAAATCGCCGGCATTTCAGACGTCCTCGTCGGCAACGAAGAAGATTTTCAGCTTTGCTTAGGAATCGAAGGCCCGGAAGCGGGCGGCAAGGACCTGTCGAACAAGATCGACAGCTTCAAGGTCATGATTAGCAAGGCGAAGAAGGCCTTCCCGAACGCTTCGGTATTTGCCACGACGCTTCGCCAAGTCGTCAGCACGAACTGCCACCTCTGGGGCGCGATCATGGCCGAGGGCGACAACTGGCACGTGATCGAGCCGCGTGAGATCACGGTGCTCGATCGGATCGGGGGCGGTGACGGCTTTGTCGGAGGGCTGCTCTATGGCATCCTCCGGGGCTGGGAGTCGGAAAAGTGGGTCCAGTTCGGCTGGGCCACGGGCGCACTGGTCACGACGCTGCTGACCGACTACGCCCAGCCTGCCGACGAGGAACAGATCTGGAGCATCTGGCAAGGCAACGCCCGCGTGCGGCGTTAAGAGAGCGGCGGGGGCGCGATACTGCTGAATGTGATCTCCGTCGTGGGCACTGTGATCGTGGCATAATTGCGGCCTCTGACCACGTCGCCGGGGTTGATGATTCTGACCTGCTCCCCTTCTTCGAGAAAGGCGTAGTTCGTCGAGCCGAACAGAATGAAGTTCGTCTCCGGATGTTGACCTCTGGTATCGAGGGACAGGCGGTGCATGTCCATCTCCGATTTGTCTAAAATCGTCTCTCCCAGGTCGAGTTGCACGTGGAACCGGTAGCCGCCAATGCTCACCGATGGCTTTTGCCAGGGAATCAACTCCCAGTTGTCCGGGACGTTGGATGGGCTCTTTTGGTCTTTTCGGAGGAAGTAGTGCACCTTGAATTCGCTGAGCTCTTTGCGCCCGACGTCTTTGACGGAGAGGTTGCCGCAGTGAATGATTTGCTTGACTCGTCTCTTCCTGAGCTGCTCAGCCAGGTTGGGCCAGAAATCCACATCAAGTTCGGAAATGTTCAAGCTGTCCGAAATGATCCCGACGGTAAAGGGTCGTTTGACGGGCTTCGTCTTGGGGATCCTGGAGAGAGTCGTTTCGTTCCTTTCCGTATCGATCAGGGCGACCTCGTATCCGTCGAACGAGCCTTCGACGGCCCCGGGATTCATGAAATTGATGAGAGGATCCTGCTTATAGATCTGATGATGCGTATGGCCGGAGAAGAGCCACTGAACGGAGTCGTAGTCTCTTCTGATCTTTTCCAGGTTCTTCATCAGCTCGGCCTCCGCCCCCGTGAGGAACTCAAACGCCCGCTTGTGCCCGATGTAGAACCTCAATCCGTTGGGCAGGGTGACAACCCTGTCCCCCGGTACCGTGAACCGCCACCCATTGGGAGGAAAACAGAATTCCTTCATTCCTTTTTGCTCTTCGGTAAGCGCACAGACCACCCGCAGTTTTCCGAATAGCTCCGCATTCAGATGTCTGGGTTCAATGTCTCCGCAATGAAAGATAACCTCCACTTTTCGTTTTTTGAATTCCTTCACAATGTGAGGAATGGCGTTGGCCTTGTCACGATGGGTGTCGGAAAGCACTCCAATAATCATGGTGTCACCTCCTTATCCAGAATTTTCCCTCGATGGTAGGGCGGGCCCCGCTCTATATCTTCTACACCTTCCAGTCAAACTCGGCGACGATGGGGACGTGATCGCTGGGACGCTCGGCCTGGCGGAGCTCCTTGGCGATGGTACAGGCAATGCTCTTTTCGGCCAACGGCTTTGTGGCCATGATGTGGTCCAGGCGCCAGCCGAGGTTGCGGGCGAACGCGTTTCTCATTCGATAATCCCAGAACGTGTATTCGCCCTCCTTGTCGCAATGCTTTCTGAATACATCGACGAATCCCCACGCCATGACGTGCCTCAAAGCCTTATGCACCGCCGGATGGAAACAGACGTGCCCCAGTAGCGCCTTCGGATCGTACACGTCGATAGGCGTCGGTGCGATGTTGAGATCGCCCACCCATAAGACGGGGTGGGTCGGCTCGAAATTCTGCCGGAAATAGTCGAGCAGGCGGGCGAACCATTGCAATTTGTATTGAAACTTGTCCGTATCGGGCATGTACCCCTGCGGCACATAGGTATTGACGATATTGAGGCCCGCGATCTCCACCCTTATCAGGCGAGGCTCGTCTTTCGGCTCGTCGGGCAGGCCGTACTCAACCCGTCCAATCGGAGGCTTGCTGAGCACCGCGACGCCGTTGTAGCTTTTCTGTCCTCTGAAGGCATAGTTGTACCCGATCTCGTCAAAAGCGTCTGTCGGGAATTCGCTGTCCTGAACCTTGGTCTCCTGCACGCAGAGCACGTCCGTCCCACTGTCGGCGAGCCACTGGAGCACAACGGGCAGACGGGCACGCAATGAGTTTGCGTTGTAGCTGGCTATCTTCATCATTAACTCACCAATCGTGTTCTGAGCCTTTGGATCGCGAAATAGCCGACGATCAGAATAAAACCGATGATATAGACAAAGTCAATGAGCACGACCGGCCTGTAGGTATTTGTACATACGGCTCGGACCAGCCGGACTGAGTGGGTCAATGGGACGATTTCGGCCAGCGGTCGGATGGGCGCCGGGAGATTCTTGACGGGGAAGACAACGCCCGAGAAGAAGAACATCGGCGAGAGGAAGCCGGTGAAGTAAAAGCTGAAATGGTTGATGGTCTTGACAAAGGATGTCACGAGCAGCGAGACCGTGCTGAACATCACGCCGGTCAGGAAGCCGACAAACGGGGCGAGCAGGCCGTAAGGCAGAGTGACGATCCGGAAGGGCAAGAGGATGCACAAGACGGCGAGCGAGAAGAAAAACCCCTTGGTACCCGCCCAGAGCATTTCACCGACGATGAGGTTGTTGACGGTCATCGGCGCCGCGAGCATTCCGTCGTAGACCTTCTCGAATTCCAGCCGTAGGAAGGTGCCGTAGCTACACTCGAAAGCGGAGGTGAACATGGCGGTGGTCACGAGCAAGCCTGAGCCGAGAAAGGCGATGTATCTGACGCCGCCAATCGGTTCGGTGATATATTTGCCCAGTCCAAGCCCGATGCCGGCCAGGAAGATCAGCGGCTCCAGGAACGGTGGCAATCCGTTGCTCAACAGGTTCCTCGTATAGACGCGCATGTGGCGGAACCACACAGCGTACAGCCTGCGATGAAGCGGCGGATACATCGTGGCGTTATTGTCGGTCATTGAGCTGTCTCCCCGTGGCCTTCAGGAACACGTCCTCCAGGTTCGTCTGTCGCAGGAGATAATTACCTGCTTTGAGATGGGTGTCAGCCAGGCTCTTCAGTATATCGACGTCGTCGCAATAAAGGCATGTACGCTCCGGCGACGGATCGATTCTGACTCGCTCCGGAAGCGACGCCTGGTCGATCCGTCCTCCGAGCTCGCTGTCGCGCAGCTCGAGGACGTACTTTTCCATGTTCTCTTCGAGCAGATCGTTCGGCCGGCCTTCCATGACGTTGCGGCCCTTGTGCATAATCAACAGACGGTCGCAAAGCTGGAACGCCTCCTCCATGTAGTGGGTCGTCAGCAAAACTGTGGTCTGCTGTCGCTGGAGTTGATGGATCTTGTCCCAGATGACGTGGCGGACCTGCGGGTCCAGGCCGGTCGTGGGTTCGTCCAGAATCAACAGCCTCGGCGAATTCAGCAAGGCCCGGGCGATGACAAGCCTTCGCTTCATCCCGCCGGAAAGCTCCCGGATGATCGAGTTAGCTTTTTCGGAAAGCTCGAGGAAGTCGAGCAAATACGTGATGCGCTGCCGGGCCGTCCTGACGGGCATGTTGTAGAACCTTGAATAGACCATGAGGTTCTGTATGACGTTCAGCTCGTCGTCCAGATTGTCCTCCTGGGAAACCACGCCGGAGAGGTATTTTATGGCCAGTTCGTTGCGGGCCGGGTCGTAACCGAAGATGTCGATCCGGCTGTCACCGTCCTTGTCCCGGATGCACTTGGCGTAGATCATCTTCATCGCGGTGGTCTTGCCCGCGCCGTTCGGACCGAGGAAGCCGAAGCACTGGCCGGCTTCGACCGAGAAGCTCAAATTCCGCACCGCCCGGACTTTGTCAAAGGTCTTGCTGATATTCTCTACTCTGATTACCGTCGCGGCCATCTCAAAAAACAGCTTCCATTAGACTATATCTTATGGTGCGATCCAATTTCGACCCGGCTACGATAACACATCTACCGAAAAATAACAGTCCTTGTTCGGGCAGATAAGGTTGCAGACGGCCCGGAATGTGGGTATAATAGTTTCGGTGTCTATAAGGCAGGTATGAGTGCCGGCGAGGAGCCCTAGTCATGGACAGGTCGAGAGGTTTCACACTGATCGAACTTCTGGTGGTGATCGCCATTATCGCCCTGTTGCTGGCCATATTGATGCCCTCGTTGCAACGGGTTCGCAAGCAGGCCCGGGCCGTCGCCTGCCAGTCGAACCTGCGTCAGTGGGCACTTTATTTTTCGCTGTATACGGGCGACAACAATGGTCGTTTCCATCGAGGCTGGAACGATGGTACGTATACCCAGGATAGCTGGATGGTCGTATTGCGACCCTACTATCTCGACAATCCGAGTCTTTGTTGCTGCCCGACGGCAACTAGGCCTCGTGACGAAGGAGGCGATGCGACGTTCGGAGCCTGGACGAATTTCTATGATGAGCATGGCAGCTACGGAATCAATATCTGTGTGACCGATCCTTTGCCCGGTCGGGAAGGAGGAAGGCCGGCGGAGTGGTACTGGAGGAAACGTGACGTCAACGGCGCCGCCAATATCCCGCTGTTCCTGGATGATTATTGGTGGGATACGCGCCCGCATCATACAGATCAGCCGCCTGCTTTCCAGGGGCAGGTGGACGGCTGGAGCACCAATGCAATGAAAATGCTCTGCCTCAACCGACACAACGGATTTACCAACGCGGTTTTTGTGGACTTCTCAAGCAGAGCATTAGGACTAAAGGGATTGTGGACGCTGAAGTGGAATTGTGAATTCGACACGGCAGGCCCCTGGACTCGAGCTGGCGGTGTGGAAGCCGGCGACTGGCCCGAATGGATGAGCAACTTCAAAGATTATTGAAAAGTTTGATACGAGAAAGGCACAGCGCTATGAGCAGACCAAGAGCATTTACGTTGATCGAGCTTCTGGTGGTCATCGCCATCATCTCCCTGTTATTGGCCATACTGATGCCGTCGCTGCAACGAGTCAGGAAACAGGCGCAAGCCGTCGCATGCCAGTCGAACATCAAGCAATGGAGCTATTGCTGGCACATGTACCTCGATGAATCCGACGGCAAGTTTCCGACGGGCGCCGGGGCTTCCGGCGACTGGCCGGCCAAACTGCGCCCGTACTACCACGACCGAGGCGCTCTGACCTTATGCCCTTCCGCAAAGAAGCCTTACAACGATGGGGGAAAGGTCCCCTTCGGTGCCTGGCGATGGCAGCCCGAAGGAGGAGGCTGGACCGACTTCGAGGAAAAGACGGGCGCTGATTACGGTAGCTATGGAATGAATGAGTGGCTCGGCGACCGGCCCGAAGATAACTATTGGAAAGATCGAAATCAGAAGAGGGCAAACAACATCCCGCTGTTTTTCGATTGCGTCTTCCTGGATGCCTGGCCCAGCGATACCCAAGGCCCACCGCCCGCCGACGGCGTCGTCGAGCTGCCGAACGAAATGCATCTGGTGTGCATCAACCGGCACAGCGGCGTCATCAACGCCGTTTTCCTGGACCTCAACGTCAGAAGAGTCGGCCTGAAGGAACTTTGGACGTTCAATTGGCATCGCAATTTCAACATTCACGGCGCCTGGAC
>JARRQQ010000226.1:0-11171 GCA_037381725.1 Sedimentisphaerales bacterium | reverse complement strand
GGTCTCTTATAGAGTGTCTCTTCTTACACGATAGGACGCACACAGCACATATAATAACTCAATTCCAGACCTCCTGCAGGTACTTGGGCAGCATCGAACACTCCCGAGGACCAACCATGATCTCCCAGTTTGTAGCCTCTTCGAGCTTACCGCTCATCACTGCCACGTATCCGGGAATAATCATCTTACGGTGCTTAACCAGTTCTTCGACCTTATTCTTGCTCATGGCGTCTGCGACGGTCTTTTCGTTGAGTTTGTCACCCGAATAGGCCGTCAGCACACTGGTTCCTTCGGTGTCAACCACGAGCACGTAACTCGGTATCCGGCTGGCCTCAATATCCGATTCGACTGAGTAATAAGTCAGTGAGAAGTTGGTTGTAAACATCAGTGGTGAGCCTTCATCGGGCTCTCCGATCTTATACACTTTCGGCTCGACCTGTGCCGGTTTTTGCGGGTCACTAAAAATGTTCATTACCGTTGTCAGAAGAGGCAAAAGTGCATACGGCTCGGCCATATCAACCACGACAATACTCGCGTATTTACTGGCCAGGCTGATGGCCGCTGCGCCCTGACGATTCGCATCACCATCTCCTGCAAACGAGATGGTCGGGTAGCCTAGGGGCCGGAACACTTTCTTCAGAGATAAGACTCTCATTCTCGAAAGCCCGTAAAGCTGGTCGGGCAAGCTCGGAGCGTCCAGCGCCAGCACGATGTCATCCACGCCGGCCGTCTTGACTTGTTCAGAGAGCTCGCTGAGATCTTCGATGGACTCCGCCTTTATCGCAAGAGGACACCCATTTTCTTTCGCGATTTTGGCCATCTCCTGGGCCGTATCCTTTTTTGCGAAGGCCAGTAAGGGTCTTTCTTTGCCGACGTTTTTGACAGCCTCAGCCATCGCTCTCGCTGAGTCCGTCACGAGAATCAACGCAAGATCGAGGCCGTCCCTGACCGCTGAGCAGACTGTGGCAAATGACTCGGCTGAATGGCTTTCATTAATCACAGCGACTGCCTTGACTCCCACGTGGGTCCCGACGCGCTCGAATTGAAGTGTTTTGAGGGCCTCAATCCTCTGTTTTAGGTCCTCTCCGGCCAGGGTATCCGAAACCGTTGCCGCTATTACCGTCGGATTATAGAATTTTTCTTCGTGTCGAAACAAGACCGTTTCCTGGCCTATCGCCACCTGCGTTTCCGCCTGCCCAAAAACAACCTTCCGCATGGGCGGTTCTGCCGCGGCCACCAGCTTGTTTCTTGCTTCATCAGATATATGCGGACAATCCTCCAGCTTGGCACGCTTCTGAGCCAATTGCATAGCGAATGCCAGACAGGTTGGGACGCCGCATTTCTTACAGTTTTCTTTTGGCAGTAATTTGAAAATCTCTAGTCCGGTTAGTGCCATGATTTCCTTTTCCTTACTTAATTCAGATCGATATGATGCGCAGGAATATCAGAACATCGGCTCCATCTCAAGGACCGGATGTCCGGCTTTGGTGATAAACTCAAGAACTTCTTCCTCGGTTACTGCCGAAGTCTCATCTGCAATCTTATTCAAGAACTCATCTCCCTCCAGTCCAAGCTCATCCGCCCTTTTGACAAAGGAATCTCTGATTTCATCCTTAAGCATCGTAGGCATCCACACAATCCGTTTTAGTCCGCCTTCTGCCGCAATGAACTTCTTGGAACTGATATAATGTCTTGAATGGCCGATGAATCCCGGCGTTTGCTGCCCCCCGCCGACGGTGCCGGCAAGTGTCGAGAATTTCATGCCGCATGGCGTCAATTCGCTGAACTCCCTGTTGACTATCATGATCCCGCCTGTTGAGGGCAACACCGCGGCGATACACTCGAAACACCCACAGGACGTCATAGGATCCATAATCATGCTGTATTGGCTCATCCGCTCGATATTGCCCCCACTTTCTTTCAGGACAAACGCATTGATCTTGTCCCATTGGCCGATGGTTGGGTCGAGGCAGGTCCCTTTCGCGATGGGCTGGTTGGGACCCGAGGGAGTAATCTCATAGGCGGCCCGACAGTCCAGCCAGCTATAGGCGCCGCACAGGCCGGGTCGTTCCGGGGAAACGACGCAGACGTGATTCGGAGCGAAACTCTGACATAACAGGCAGGAGTAAAACGTTTCCACGTCCTCGTCTTGCATGCCCGCTAAGCGCGCGTCCCGGTCGGTGTACACGGCCTGGGCGTCCTTCCGCAATTTCAATACGTCTTCTTCGTTTGTGTAAATCTTGATTTGAACCTTGTCGAGTATATTCGAATACTCATCATGATACTTGGCGTGCAGCAGTTTGCCCACGTGCTCGAGAACGAAACCTTTCTTGGCCGCCTCGATACTGATGCGCATCCAGTTGATGTCGCGCTGGCCCATGTGCCAAATGCCCGTCCACGACAACCCCGAGCGGCAGTTTCCCACCTGTGTCCACGGCCGCAATATCAGGTCCGATAATCTGCACGGATCCATCTTCAATTTCATCCAGCTCGCGCATGCGAAGCCATTCGAAAGCCGGTGTCCTCTGGCCTCCGAATTCGCATTGCATATCTTCCTTACGAATCCGTTCACCTTCAAAAGCGGGACTTACGGCCACGGGCACCGGTATCTCGAGCACTTTGACTTTCAGTCCTCGAACTTCAACGGCCTTCTCGACAATCTTATCGTATGGAACATTTGACACGACGTGCTCGTACGTACACACGCCCGTAGGAAGAATCTCAGGTATATCGCTGTCTGCGATGACCGGAAAGCCGTAGTTGATAGCCCCTGCGGCCGTCGCATACCATTCGTCGGTGACCTCTCCGAGCGGCATGACGAACGCAAATATGCGGTTCTTATTATAAAGCAGGTTTCGTCTGAAATCACCCGGCTGGACTCCACCGAAACTCAACGCCGCCCGGCTAGCAAATCCTAATGAATAGATCGCAGCGCTGATTTCCGGACCGAAGGGGACTAAACGTGTTTCCCAGCCTAACTGAACGTCCCCCTCCACCAGTTGTTCGGCAAAGCTGGTGCCGTTGTTATGGGAGCACATGAACACGTATAAACGCCGCTCTTGCAGCTTCCGGGCTATCTCCACGGCGGTATCGACGTCGGGCGCCGCTCCAACAACGGCCGCAAAGCCCGGCGCCGTCCCATCGACGAATTGTATGCCCCTTTCTCGAAGAATCACGTCGTCGGCCGCCCCGAGCCATATGTCATTGACCGGATCGGGACCGATCAGGTACTTACACGCCTCGATGATCTCCTCAGCAAAGAGAGTGGCCATCCCGGCGTCGAGAGCCTGGCCCAGGTAGGGGACCCAAAAATCCTCATCGACCTGAGGAGGCAATAGGTCGTGAATCTCTTTCATCACTTCCTCAAAATCGGCAAGGGTACTTACGGCACGGCCGGTCATCGAATAGATAATTGGAATGTAATACCCTGTGTTCGGGAACTCAACGTGGCAATCCGAGCCCTTTTGCTCAATCGCCTTGGAAAGATATTCCTCGGCCCGTTTTACTATATTATGGGCGCCGCGGATCGCGGCGGATGCGATGATTTTCGACATTAGTCAATCTTCCCTTTCGTTGTGAGATTTCGTCCTGACATGCGAGACGACCGGCACCTCACTCCACTGACAACGCTCGCCTGTCTGCCATGTCGTACAACTTGCGTTCTTCCTTTTTGTTAATCCCCAGTGCGTCACGCTTGCTTTCTATGTGCTCCAAGATCATTTCAGCAGCCTTGATCGGATCTGATTCGACTGCCCAACGACCGCCAAGCTCTTCTTCGATCCCCCCGAACAGATAGTCACTAACGTTCTCACTTCCGGAGATGGGCAACATCTCTTCACCAAAGACGACAAACACCCCACTTGCTACAAAATATTGTCCGATCGCCAGAGCTTTTTCACTGACCGATTCCAGACACGCCCCGGCTACGGGCAGATCTGAAATATCTTCCCCAAGTCCTCCTTCGCGAACCAGCTCACTGCAGGCGACCAACAAGCGGCTATTGTCCACGCAACTGCCGCACGTAAGAACCGGTGGAATTCCGATGGCTTCACAAACTTCTCGAAGACCCGGACCGGCTAAATCGAGGGCTTTTTTCGGATCGGCCATGCCCTGTTTGCCGCAGGCAATCGTCGCGCAACCCGTCGTCAGGATCAAAACATCTCTTTTGATTAGCTCGCGGGCCAGAGTCGTATGGGTATAGTCCTGGGGGATTTTGGGATTCGTGCAGCCGACGATCCCGACGACGCCACGGATTCGACCGTTGATGATGTTGTCATTCAAAGGTCGAAAGCTGGCTCGATAACGGCCTCCCAGCATGTAATTGATGGACTCAAAGCTGAAACCTCCCACGGCTCTTTCTTTCTGTTGTGGGATGTACACGCTGCCCCGGTTGCCGAAGTTCTCTATGGCCATTGTCACAAGATCTTTGGCCGTGTCCAAAGCTGTACTCTCGTCGATCTCTATGTGCTCGACGCCCGCGATTTTAGCCTTGTCAGCGGTTGTAATCAACTTCGTGTGGTAACATTTTACAATTTCAGACAATCCCTGCATGATGCACTGAACGTCCACAGCCATCAATTCAATCGCCCCGGTAGCAATGACCAGTTCCTGGCTGAGGAAGTTGCCCGCGATAGGAATTCCATGACGCATGAGCAATTCATTCGCGGTACAGCAGGTCCCGGCGACATTGATCCCGTTTGCCCCGGCTTTTTTTGCCTTGGCAAGCAGCTCTTTGTCTTGCGATGCAACGGCGATCATTTCCGATAGGATCGGCTCGTGTCCGTGGACAATGATATTCACCTCATCGCTCTTGAGCACGCCCATATTCACCTCGCCTCGGCCGGGATAAGGCGTTCCGAGGAGAATATCCTGTAGCTCGGTGGCCAACATGGAGCCGCCCCAGCCATCCGACAACGCCGTCCGGCTGGCGTGCCGAATGATATTTTTGAAATCCTGATCCACGCCCATCGTACTGCGATGAAGCGATTCCGTTACTTCGCGGTCTAGCGCACGAGGCGTCAAAGCGGACTTTTCCCAAATCTGCTGCCGACGTTTTGGCGCCCGTTTTACCATCCATTGCGTTCCCTCGGGTTTGCCGAACTCCGCTAATGCGATCCGGCCTACATCCAAAGCGATTTCTTCCTTCGACCGTCCGTCCACTTCAACCCCGAGCTCTTTAGCGAGCTTGCGAAGCTTGACGACATCCTTAATCTGGTAGTCCCGGGCCTCTCCCCTAGCCGTAGCGATAAAAACCTGCGCGACCGTCCGTCCATGATCGCCGTGGGCGCTGACGCCGCCGGCTACGGCACGAAGATAGTTCCTTGCCACGATAGTATCTACGTTCGCGCCACAAACCCCTACGGACGCTTTCTTAGTAATTCGGCAGGGTCCCATCATGCAAATCCGGCAGCAAACCCCTGATTTACCAAAACCGCACTGGGGCAATTGCGCCTCAAGCCGGTCCCATGCGTTCTGCTGGTTCTGCATTGCCATACGCCCGATCATCTCCTGGGCCGCTTTATCAATGCTCCGTTCTTCCGGATCCATATAAATACTCCAACTGTTGTATCAATACCAATACCGCTAATTCAATGAATGCAATTCTTGAGATACGTCAATCTGAGTGATGACGCATAAGCGGGAGTTTTTCATTCCGTACATCCATATTCTTGCCTAACATACGAGAGCAGGCGGCCAATGGCTATTGTGGAAACTACGTATACGCATCAAATATGATTTGGTGCGTCATTGTCGCCGACCATTTCCCAAACACTTGTAGTATGCGGCAGATCACGGCCAATATCAAGCATTCGGTCCGCGTGCACGCTCGAATATCGAACTGGAGAGCAATTCGGACCGCCTTGGCAAAATCACGTCGATGTACGGGATTTCCACAATAGCCTGATCTACGTTGAATTCGTATTCTCAAGGTTAAGTGGTTATTGCTTCTTCTTCCCGCATATTGAGAGTAAGTGCTTTCCACAATACCTGACGCGTTTTAGACGGGAGTGCCGGGGGATAGCAACAATGGCATCCCGGAATCTCTGTCTTTCCGAGATTAGGCGCGAATAGTGACAATGCTATTGAAGGCCAAGAGATGAATGCGCAAGATGCCTCGTGCATAATGCGCCGTAAGCGCATACCCAAAAAGGACTTGTATAAGCCCATAATGTGTCGAATAAGCACTATGTGGGATCTGACCCCAACCGAAAAACTCTTCCGCCTCGAGCGTTGTGATGGATTGCCCTTTGACTACCGCGCCGGCCAATTTATGCAGGTATCTGTCTTCGGGGTTGGCGAGGCACCCATTTCCGTATCATCGTCGCCGACGCGAGGCGACTATCTCGATCTCACCGTGCGTAAAGCAGGCGTGCTGACTGGGAAGATGCATACACTCAAGAGTGGCGCCACAATCGGTCTGCGCGGCCCATTTGGAACCTGCTTCGACATTAACTCTTTCAAGGGCAAGGACTTATTGCTCATTTCGGGGGGGTGTGGGTTGGCCCCCATGCGGGCCCTGATTCAGAACGTTGAAGATCGCCGGGCTGAGTTTGGCAAGATCAGAATTCTCTATGGCGCCAAGTCTCCTCTAGATGTGCTCTATAAGGAAGAGCTTGCCGCTTGGCGACGTTCCAAGAGCCTAACCTGCAGAGTAACCGTTGACAGTGTGCCGACCGGTACCTGCTGGGACGGCCACGTGGGGCTCATCCCTTCACTTGTCAATCAATCGGCAATCAATCCGCGACGGACGGAGGCCATCATAATTGGCCCGCCTATCATGTACCGATTTGTCATAAAGGAGCTTCGTGACAAAGGTCTGGCCGACAAGAATATCACCATTTCGCTCGAGAGACACATGAAATGCGGCAACGGCAAGTGTGGCCACTGCGTCATAGGACATCTCTATTGTTGCCTGGATGGACCGGTCTTTCGGCTAGATCACCTTGCTGGCCTTGATACATGGACTTGAGATAGTTCAATGAAAAGAGTACTCACGACGTGTCCCTACTGTGGCGTGGGATGCTGTTTCTATCTGCTTGCTGGGGAGAAAGGTCATCTCGAAGGAGTCGAGCCGAGCACGGAGCATGTTGTTGCTCGGGGAGAGCTTTGCATAAAGGGATTGAATGCATTTCAGTTTGTCAATCATCCGGACAGGCTCACTCAGCCGATGATTCGGACGAACGGCAGGCTCACCGAGGCTACGTGGGACCACGCCCTCGACATCGCTGTGGCCGGGCTTGAAGGCATTCAGAAGAAACACGGTCCAGATTCTGTAGCCTTTTTTTCGTCGGCAAAGACGACCAATGAGGAAAACTACCTCATGATGAAGTTGGCACGGGCCGTCTTCAACACGAATAATGTGGACCACTGCGCAAGACTTTGCCATTCGTCAACCGTTGTCGGGCTTGCGTCTACGTTGGGCTCAGGCGCAATGACGAATTCCATTTCTTGCATCGACCAGGCAGATTGTATCTTCGTCACGGGCTCGAATACAACCGAGCAGCACCCGTTGATAGGGGCCCGAATCATCAAGGCCAAACAAGCCGGAGCCAAGCTTATCGTTTCGGACAGTCGCAAAATTCGCCTGGCTCGGATCGCGGATATGCACATCCGGTGTCGCAACGGAACGGATGTCGCTTTTCTGAACGGGATAATGAACGTCATCATTGCCGAGGCTCTAGAGGACGAATCATTCATAGCCGCACGAACAGAGGGCTATCAGGAGCTCAAGCACGTTATCTCTGAGTATTCACCGGAGAGGGTTGCGGAGATCTGCGATATCACGCCTCAGGAGGTCATCAAGGCCGCTCGTATGTTTGCTGGGGCAAACAAGGCAATGATCATATACTCTATGGGGATTACCCAACATACGCACGGCGTCGATAACGTCAAGAGTTGCGCAGATCTTGCCATGCTGACCGGGAACCTTGGCCTACCGGGAACGGGTGTTAACCCGCTCCGAGGACAAAATAACGTTCAAGGGGCCTGCGATATGGGCGCTTTACCGAACGTGTATACCGGCTATCAAAAGGTCGAAGATGAGCAAGCTCGCAGGAAATTCGAGAAAGCCTGGGGCGTACAGGAATTGCCCGCAAGAGCCGGTCTTGCTTCCACGACAGCCATCGATCTGGCTGCTGAAGGCAAACTGAAAGCAATCTATGTCATGGGTGAGAATCCTATGGTTTCTCATGCCGACCAGACCCACGTTCGTAAAGCCCTCGAAAAACTGGAGTTATTGATTGTCCAGGATATATTCCCAACGGATACCAGCGCGTTGGCCGACATTATCCTACCGGCAACCTCCTACGCGGAAAAGGACGGGACCTACACGTCCACGGAACGCCGGATCCAGCGCGTGCGCCAGGCGATCGAACCGATTGGGCGAAGCAGGCCGGACTGGCGGATTCTGTGTGATATTGCCTCACGAGCAGGCTATCATCGAATGCAATACGGCGATCCGTCTGAGATTATGGACGAGATTGCAAGCGTGACACCCATTTACGGGGGGATTTCATTCGAGCGCATCGACCAAATGGGTCTCCAGTGGCCATGTCCGGATAAGGATCACCCCGGGACTCCCGTGTTGCACTCCGGCCGATTCGCTCGCGGTCTGGGCTTGTTTAGTCCCGCGCACTATCGTCCGTCCGCTGAGCTGCCCGACCTTGAATATCCGTTCATCCTGTCCACGGGCCGGTGCTATTTTCACTTCCACACGGGTACGATGACCAGACGGACGCGATTGCTGGACCGCGAAGAGCCTCACCCCTACGTGGAGATTCATCCTGATGACAGCGCAGGACTGGGAATCCACAACCGACAATGGATCTATGTTGAAACCAAACGAGGCCAAGTGAAGAACTGGAGACATTCTTCAAAGCGATTCAATCTGAGTATGACGTTCGACTACCGATCCGTCTTCATGATGGAACAAGAACACTTGGAAAAATCGACGACGGCACACTTGCTCTTCGGGGAGGCGTTGTACCGACAAAGATAACAAGTGTCTTCTTCCCCCAGCTTGAACGCATGTTCTGCTTTGACATGGACGAGATTCAGATGCAGCAGCCCGTATCAAAGCCGCTTCTCGTTGTCGGGTTGACGGCGGCGGACGCCGATTGCCTGGAATTTGTAGATCGCTTCTTTGAGACGTATTATCGAGACACGATCTACTTTAATAAACGTGACAATGCCGTAATCTCCTGTGTTTCAGGCTGGTGTGACTCGGACGGCGGATTCATGAAAATCTCCGGGGGAAAATGTGACGTCGAGCTTGTCTATGACCAGAAGAGGTTTGTGATCGAGACCTATTCGAAGACCGGCCGCGCCTTAGCTGAAAAGATGCCCTCAGGAATCCAGGTTTCACTATCGGAATTCCAAAAACTCACCGACCTCTCGCAAGATCTCCCGAGAGAAGATGAGCAGCTTATACAAACAGCTTCGAGGCTGATCCTGGACGGAAAAGTGCCGGAAGAATTCTGGCGGGAGATCGCTGATCGCTGTATCGCTTGTACGGCCTGCAATCTGGCTTGTCCGACCTGTACTTGTTTCGATGTATTTGATCAGGTTTCCTCCGGCCATACTATAGAACGGTGGCGATTGTGGGATTCCTGCCAACTGGAAGGATTTGCGCGTGAGGCAAGCGGACACAATCCAATGGGCCGAGAGGACACTCGAACGCACCGTCGAATCCATCACAAGCTGGCCGCCGACGTCATTCGGTGGGGCCATGTGACATGTTTTCTTTGTGGCCGGTGTGACCGAGTGTGCCCGACCGGGATAGGAATCAAAGCCGTCTGTGGGGAGTTGGTCAAGAGATTCAATGATGCCAATTGAGGCAGCAGAATGACAAGAGTCAGCGGCGCAATACAACAAGAAAAGCTGCATCCAACTGATAACGTTGGCATCTTCCGTATCTATTCTGACGGGTCGATCGAGCGCACCTCTGACAAAGTCGTCACAGAGGTGCCCGTGACGATCATGATTGATCGCGTTGGGAGTTTCACGGTGATGTGCACGCCGTCCGATATCGAGGCCCTCGCTATTGGATTCATTTTCTCCGAAGGCATGATAAGCAGTACGGATGAAGTGATTGGAACACACACGAAGGCCGAGCTTCCAAATGTCGTTGGAATAAAGATCCAGGACCCGGCAAAGGTAGCCATTGGACGCAACCTCATCGTGGCCAGTTCTTGCGGCATGTGCGGAGTACGGAACATAGAGAAGATGATTCAAACCACACGACCGTCCGGTCAGACCTTGAGAATTACGAGCCGGCTAATCGCCGAGACCATGCAAAGACTCAGGCGTTTGCAACATATCTTCAGTCTCACGGGAGGCTCACATGGCGCCGCTATTTTCGACGGTTCGGGAGAAATCATCTCCTTTGCTGAGGATATCGGACGTCATAACGCTATGGACAAGGCAATCGGCAAATGCTTGCTGGCTGGGCGGGCCACAGAGAGCCATTGTGTTGCGTTGTCCGGCCGAGTTAGCCTCGAAATGGTGGCCAAAGCGGCGAAAGCCGGAATCGAGCTTGTAGCTGGTGTTTCCGCGGTGTCCTCGTACGCGGTGTACGCATCTGAAAAATGGAATATCACGCTCTGCGGCTTTGTCAGGCCGGACAAGATCAACGTCTACACGAGGCCGGAGCGAGTCATTGACCATGCTGAACTTGGCTGAGAGCGCAGATGTGAGTTTCTTCGTCAAAGAGAGACTCAGATCGCTCGAACGGATATTGTTCCAAATGATGGAGACGCAATGAGGTCGAAAAAGAATCTTTCAAATAGTCTGAATGCGGGTACTGATTTCGTTGTGGTCGCGGAACTTGCGGCCGGCCCGGGAGGCAACTTTGGCCCAATCAGGAAGTTTCTCACTGAGGCTGACAAAGCTGGACCCGACACCCTACCGAAAGGCTTCGACTTCGTAGGGATGACAGTCCCGCAAAACCCTGGGGGCCTCGCCAACCTCGAACCATCAGACGTCCTTTGCCGGGTCACTGACACGAACCTTCTCGGCAATTTGGATTTCATTCCACACATAAGTTGTAAAGATCACAACGTTGACGCGATCAAAAGCTCCCTGACCCATTACAAGCAAAGACAAATCACCTCTATTCTTGCATTGACTGGAGACAAGCCCGTAAGCGCCAGAGGCGTCTTTGAAATCGAATC
>JARRQQ010000225.1:0-6664 GCA_037381725.1 Sedimentisphaerales bacterium | reverse complement strand
TTTAGAGAATGACTACACGTTCGAGCCTGTCCCAGCCGAGCTGACCGCTGAGCAGGCTAAGCACGTGCTCGGTGGGCAAGGGCAATTGTGGGGCGAGTATATCGACAACGAGAAGCATCGGGAGTACATGGCCTACCCGCGAGCGTCGGCGCTGAGCGAGGTGCTCTGGTCGCCGGAACAGAATCGCAACTACGATGAATTCCTCCTCCGCCTGACGGAACATCTCAAGCGGCTCAAGGCGGCCCAAGTAAACTACCACCCGCTGGATAAGGAGCCGGCGCAATGGCCCGGCAGGGAGGATGCGAAGGCATCCGCCTCGGCGAGCCGGCTGCTCGAACGATTTTTGCCGGGATATGCCGATCGCTTTACCTTCGAGGTTACTGCGCCGGTGTACGGCCGGGACGTTTTCGAGATCGACAGCCAAAACGGCAAGGTGGTGATTCGCGGCGATACGGGCGTCGCTATGGCGACGGGGGTTAACTGGTATCTCAAATACTATTGCCATTGTCAGGTTGCCTGGAACGGCGGCCGGATCAGCGTGCCCGATCCGCTCCCCCAGGTCCAACCGAAGGTCCGGCGGATCAGTTGGGCGAGATACCGTTACTTCCTGAACTATTGCTGTTTCGGCTACTCGTTAGCCTGGTACGACTGGGACCAGTGGGAGAGGCTGATCGACTGGATGGCGTTAAACGGCGTGAACATGCCGCTATCGGTGACGGGCCAGGAGGCGGTTTGGCAAGCAGTGTGCCGCCGGCTCGGCATGAACGACGAGCAGATTGGTGCGTTTTTGGCCGGGCCGCCTTACCTGCCGTTTCAATGGATGGGCTGTTTAGACGGCTGGGGCGGGCCGCTGCCGCAAAGCTGGATCGAGCGGCACGAAGAGCTGGCCAAGAAGATTCTGGCCCGGCAGCGCGAGCTGGGTATGACGCCCGTCTTGCAAGGCTTCACGGGCCACGTCCCGGCGGCGATTGCAGCGCGGTTTCCGCAAGCGAAGCTACACCGCATCCGTTGGATCGAGTGGGAAACCTCACTTCTCGATCCACTCGATCCGCTGTTCTCGAAGGTCGCTCGAATCTACCTGGAAGAGCAAGCCAAGCGGTTCGGCACGGACCACCTGTACGCGGCGGATACCTTCATCGAGATGCGCCCGCCCAGCGACGATCCGAATTATCTGGAGGATCTGGCCGGGGCGGTCTACGGCGGCATGGCTCAAAGCGACCCTCAGGCCGTGTGGGTGCTGCAAGGGTGGCCCTTTGCCAACAATCCCGGCTTCTGGAAGATTCCCCAGGCCCGTGCGATGTTCGGGGCCGTGCCCGACGAGCGGATGATCGTGCTCGATTTGATGTGTGAACAAACGCCGACGTGGAGCAAGACGGAGGCCTTCTGCGGCAAGCCCTGGCTGTGGTGCAATATACAGAACTTCGGCTGCACAGTTCATTTAAGCGGGGCGCTCCCGAAGATCGGCGGCGAACTGCCTGCGATCCGCCGACAGCCGCAATCCGGCAAGCTGGCGGGATTGGGATTCGTCAACGAAGGCTTGGGCTACAATCCCGTCGTTTACGATCTGATGTTCGAGATGGCCTGGCGCGACCAGCCGGTCGATCTGGAACGATGGCTTGCGGATTACGCGCTGAACCGGTACGGCAAAGAAAACTCAGACGCCCGCCGCGCCTGGGAAATCCTTGGAAAGACCGTTTACAACGGCACTTACCGCACCCGCTCGGTGGTGGACCAGGTCCCACATTTGAAACCAGCCGGCAAGGCTCCCTACGACAATGCGCAGTTGGCGAAGGCGTGGGGGTCGCTTCTGGAGGCGGCGGACGAGTTGGGCGAGGTCGATGCATTTCGCTTCGACCTGGTCAACGTAACCCGGCAAGTCTTGTCGAATCATGCGGCTCACCTGCATGACGCTCTGATCGAAGCCTTCCAGGGCAAAGACGTCGATGCGTTTGAGAAGGCTTCGGCGCGATTTGTCCAACTGATCGACGATCTGGACGAGCTTTTGGCGACTCGGGAGAAGTTTCTGTTAGGCCGCTGGCTCGAAGACGCCAAGCGTTGGGGGACCACCGAAGGGGAACGGGCACGTTTCGAATGGAACGCTCGAAGGGTTCTGACGCTCTGGGGCGAGGGTCCGGCGATCGACGACTACGCCCGCAAAGAATGGTCCGGCTTGCTCAGCGGATATTACAAGGAACGCTGGCGGAAATACCTGGACGAAGTAGCGCAATCGCCCGACACAGGTAAGCCTATAGACGAACAGGGCTTTCAGAAGCGGCTCAGACAGTGGATGACCGATTGGTCGGATCAACGCGAGAGCTACCCTGCCAAGCCGCAAGGAGACAGTGTCGAAGTAGCAAGAAGACTCTGGGCTAAGTACGGCAAGGAATTGACCTCTTGACGGAATTGCCCGTTCTCGCGTCGTTGAATTTCTCTTGTTCCATTCGATATCACTCGTTTTGCGAGCGAATTCTCATCGAAGGCGCGGCAAATTCGCACATTCTCTCAATTTTTGGAATTAGCCCTTGCCATCCTTGGGACAGATTGGCAAAATTGCGGCGAACTCCTAGTGCCTATCCGAGTATGGAGCAATAGTTTGGAAAAAGGGAGCCTATGAAGACACTGAGCGCCGCCGACATCATGACGAAAGACGTCGTCACGGCCAAAAAAGATATGGTTCTTACGGACGTCATTGAGTTGCTTCTGCGTAAGCAGATCAGCGCGATGCCCGTCGTCGATGACGATAAGCACATGATCGGCCTCGTCAGCGAAATCGACCTGGTCAACCTGACGCTGAGCGGCAATGCCCGCGACACAACGGTCGAGGAGGTTATGACGAAGAAGGTCATTTCCTTCGGCCCGGAGGCGGAATTGGCGGAAATGGTGCAGTCCTTCTCGAAAAACCACCTTCGCCGGGTGCCCATCGTCGAACGAGGGAAAGTCATCGGTATCGTCAGCCGGCGCGATATCCTTCGCGAGATGCTCAAGAGGTACGACCGGTATTGACAAAACGCAAGTTCCCCACAAATTCCTCATATTCGTGTCTATTTGAACTGAGAGGTAGAAGTCGATGTCAATCAAGAAACTGGACAAGGCCACGTTTGACAAGTGGGTTGAGGCGTGTATTGAGAAGCAACCCGTATACGGCGTGCAGGCCAAGGGGGACCGCTTTGCGTTCGCCTCGCTGGTCCGGGCCGCCGATCTGCGTCTGGACTACGACGTGACCCTCCTTCCCCCGAAGAAGATCTTCCAGCCGCCACACGAAACGCTGCTCAAATTCGACCGCAAGGAAGGTTTCGAGAGCGTCTTCGAGACCGAGCCGTTCGTCGTATTCGGCGTACATCCTTACGACATGGTGGCGATTTTGCAAATAGACAAGCTGTTCGCTCAAGACCATTGCGATGCCCATTACATGCGGCGCCGCGAGCAGGCGACCATCGTTGTGAGCGACGTGCAGACGGCGTCACCGAACGTCTTTGCCGGCTGCATGGGCACGGCCACCATCGACGACGGGTTCGACATCCTGGTCACGAAGATCGAGGATGACTACCTCGTCGATATCCGGACCGGTAAAGGCGAAGCCCTGGCCGAGACGCTCAAGAACGCGCCGGACGCCGACGAGATAAGCCTCAAGCTCAGAAAGCTCCTCTGGGCGGAGAACGCCGAGCGGCTCCAGAAGCACAAGCTGGACGTTCGGCCCGACGTTTTGCCCAAGCTGCTCGAGCGTTCGTCCGAGCATCCCGTCTGGGAAGAGAAAGCGCGGCTTTGTTATTCCTGCGGCTCGTGCGTGTTAGTTTGTCCGACGTGCTATTGCTTCGATGTACAGGACGACGTCGATTGGACGCTGCAAAAAGGGCAGCGCCAACGGATTTTGGACGGCTGTCTGCTGACAGAATTTGCCGCCGTGGCGGGCGGGCAAAACTTCCGCCGCCACCGCCGGGATCGCTCTCGCCATCGCTACTACCGCCAAGGCAGGTACGTGCCCGAAAAGATCGGCGGGGAAATCGCCTGTGTCGGCTGTGGACGGTGCATCACGGCCTGCACAGCCAATATCGCCAATCCCGTGGAAGTCTATAACAGTCTTGTGTATGAGAGGAAATAACTCAGATGCAAACGTGTGACTCAAACGTGGCCCAGCCACAAGTTGACATCTACCTGCCTTTACCGGCGACGGTAGATGAAGTCAAGCCCATGACGGCGATGGAGCGATTTTTCTCGTTCCGGCTGGATTCGGGCCAACCGCTCGGGCACATGCCCGGGCAATTTGCCGAGGTCTCCATCCCCGGCATCGGCGAGGCGCCGATCTCCATCTCGTCCTCGCCGACCCGGGATGATTCCTTCGAGATGGTCGTCCGCAACGTCGGCGCCGTCTCCGGCGCCATGCACGAGCTCAGTGCGGGCGACAAGGTCTTTGTCCGCGGCCCGTTCGGAACCACGTTCCCGGTCGAGGACGCCATGAAGGGACAGGATATCCTCTTTATCTGTGGGGGCATCGGCATTGTTCCGGTGCGTTCGGCGATCCAGTACGTCCTGGACAACCGGGACGACTACGGGCGCGTCATGATCCTCTTCGGAGCCAAAACGCCTCGCGACCGGCTTTTCACTGATGAATTCGAGCAATGGCGCAGCGTCAAGAACGTCACGCTGCTCCAAACGGTGGACCGCAGGGATGAAAACTGGTACGGGGCGGAGGGCGTCATCACGACGCTGATGCCGCTGGTGAAAGTGGATGAAACGCGCACGGTCGCCATCATTTGCGGCCCGCCCATTATGTATAAGTTCGTAATTACCGAACTGCTTAAGATGAAGTTTCACGATGACCAGATTTATCTGTCTCTGGAACGGCACATGAAGTGCGGCGTCGGCAAGTGCGGCCACTGCCAGATCAACAATATTTACGTCTGCCAGAAAGGCCCGGTGTTCAAGTTCTCCGATATCAAAGATGTCGAGGAGGCGCTCTAATGGATAAAATCAAAGTAGCCGTTTTCGATTTTGCCTGCTGCGAAGGTTGCCAGTTGCAAATATACAACATGGAGGAGGAAATCCTCGACCTGCTCACGCTGATCAACCCGGTCGAGTGGCGGGAGGCGATGTCAGATCAGAGCGAGGATTACGACGTGGCCATCATCGAAGGCTCGATCACGCGGCGCGAGGACGAAAAGCGATTGAAAAAGATTCGCGAGAAAGCCAAGATACTCATCGCTCTCGGCGCGTGCGCGACAATCGGCGGCGTCAATAAGATCAAGAACAATTTCGAGATGTCGGACGTGAAGGAGTACGTCTACGGCGACAAGGCCCGCATGCCGCATCTGAACACGTATCCGACGAAAGCTGTGGACGAGGTCGTCAAGGTGGACTACATGGTCCACGGCTGCCCGATCAACGTGGAGGAGTTCGCGTACGTTGTGCGGTGCCTGGCGATGGGCAAGGAGCCGAAAACCCCCAATTACCCCGTATGTGTCGAGTGCAAGATGAAGGAAAACGTCTGCCGGTACGAGTACGGGGAGCTTTGCATGGGCCCGATTATCCGGGCCGGCTGCGGGGCGAAGTGCCCGACGGGTGGGATGTGGTGCTTCGGCTGCCGCGGTTATATCGACGATCCCAACGTAAATGCCGCCAAGGACGTGATGGACCAGTACGGAAAAACCATCGACGATCTGCGCGGCAAGATGATACTTTTTGCAGGTAAACGGGAGCAGTAATGGCCAAGACGGTGGATATCAGCGTACATCACGTCACGCGCGTCGAGGGGCACGGCAACATCCGGCTCCGCGCCAGTGACGGCAAAGTCGAGCAAGTCGAGTGGCAGGTGCCCGAGGCGCCCCGGTTCTTCGAGGCGATGGTGCGACAGCGGAGCTTCGAGGACATCCAGACCATCGTCAGCCGGATTTGCGGCATCTGCTCGGTGACGCACTCCTTAGCCGCCATCAAGGGCGTCGAGGACGCGATGGGCGTCAAGGTCTCGGAGCAAACTGACAAGCTGCGCATCCTGTGCCATTACGGCGAGCAGATGGAAAGCCATATCCTGCACGTCGGGTACCTCGTGGCTCCCGATCTCCTGGGCCAGAAGTCCGTGATCCCCCTGGTCGCGTCGCATCCCGACGTAGTTAAGACCATCATTCGCCTGCATCGCCTCGGCAACACCTGGATGGAGATCATCGGCGGACGCATGACGCACCCGGTCTCGCTGAAGGTGGGCGGCTTTACGATGCTTCCGTCGGAGCAGAAGCTCCGCGAGCTCAAGAGCATGATGGAAGCCGCGGTGCCGGATTTGAAAACCGTTGCCGAAGTTGTCCTCAGCCTGGCGGACAAGCTGCCCGACTTCAACCGTGAAACGGAATACATCGCCCTGAGCGGTCCGGATTACTACACGTTCTATCATGGCGATATCGCCAGCACAGATACGGACGAGAAAGTACCCGTCCAGGAATTCGAGCGGGTCGTGAACGAGTACGTCGTGGCGCAATCCACAGCCAAGTGGACCAAATGGCATCGCGATTCGTACGCTGTCGGAGCGCTGGCCCGCTTCAACATCAACGCCGACAGGCTGATGCCGCTCGCGGCCCAAACAGCCAAGTCCTTCGGACTGGCCAAGGGCGCTTGCAACCCCTATCTGAATAGCGTGGCTCAGGTTGTTGAATCCGTTCAGGTCATCGAACATGGCTTG
>JARRQQ010000224.1:0-12527 GCA_037381725.1 Sedimentisphaerales bacterium | reverse complement strand
GTGGATGTGGACGAGCTCGAAAGTCCGCGACCGGTATGTTTGCAGCAAGCTCGACCAGTGGGAAATCGTCTTCGAGCACATGGACCGCCGATCCGCCCAGCTTGCGGTCGTTCTCCGTCTCCTGCGTTACGACGTGCAGCATGATTCCCAGGCGGTCCATGTGCTCGAAGACGATTTCCCACTGGTCGAGCTTGCTGCAATCATACCGGTCGCGGACTTTCGAGCTCGTCCACATCCACGTATCGCGCCCATCGCCGCCGTCTATGTTGTACGTCAGGAAATAGACGCTATTCATGCCCTTCGACGCCAAGTAGTTCAAGGCTCCGATTATTCCCTTGCCCTTGCCATTTTTCCAGGTGGGGTCTCCGGCCTGCCAGTCTCGCACGTGCGGCTCGTACTTGTGAATAAAGGTTCCCACGTCCTTGTAGCTGCCCGAATCGGCGCTCGCGTCGTACGTTCCGTCGAAGTCGGCGTAGGCCAGGAAGTTCTCAGGGCTGTCGGCGCCGCCCTTGAGATAGTATTGGCCCGTTTCGGCGTATTTCAGATAGTGCTCACCGACGTACCGGAGGAGGCCTTTGGCGCGGTGATCCCGGCCGGTCTCATCGGTAGGTCCGACCTCAAATTTTCCGTTAACACCATTGAAAGATGTCGCGACTCCGGCTGAGGGATCAGTGCTCAGAGCAATGTCCGGCCCGGTGCGGAGGGAGCTGTCGAACGACCACAGACCCTCCTCATCCGGCACGAAATGCACCCGCCATTTGTTGCCAGCCGTCGCGCTGCTTTGAGCGGCGTTCCCATCGGCAGTGTAGTAGCCGGGTACGACATACTGTCTGCCGCCCTTGGCGAACGTAACGTTCAGACGATAATCGCGGAACGGATTTGGCTCGCCGCTCTCACTGGCTTGTGGACCGTCGAAGGTCAGTGTGACTGTATGCCACTTCTCAAGGCTTCCCGACAAGACAGCTCTTTTTTCCGCACCAATGGCTGAACGCCCTGCGATCATCACCAGGCACATCGCACAGAAGAAAACAAGTCGATATCGCATCATCATTCTTCTTCTTAAATACAGATGAACACATAAACTATAACAAGATATCTTACATGGCAGAAGTCATGAGGTGCAATAGATTTCTTAATCGCAGATTGCTCAATTCGATCTTAAACGCAAATCCCGCGCATCAAAAAGGCCGGGCTATGTAGTTCCGGCCTGTATATCGTGTATGTTATCGCCTGGATTCTGTATTAAAATCCACCGCGGACGATGAATTGCCCTGTACTTTCGTCTACTTTTAATCTTATGGTATTCTTTTGCATGCCCCCGTTTTTGAATTTGATTTCATAGGGGACAAGCCACTTTTGGCCATTGGCTGCTTTGGTAGGTTCTCCGATATATATTGTTTCGAGTCCGGCGAGGATGTCTTTGGTACGTTGACTGATCTTCATATCCGATAGGTATTTCGAAACGGTATCCCAATCTTTCTCGGTACAGGCATTGAATAATCTTCTGGTTGCCTCTTTGACCTTTAATTGTGTTGCTTGCTCTTGTTCCGTTAAATTCTGTGGAGGCGTCTCTTGGGTTTTAGAACTTTCTTGCCGATCCCGGCTGGCTCTGGGATCTTCCCCCAGGGTATAATCGTCGGGGATGTTCGGCTCGAAGAAGCTCTCGTCAAGCTTGGCGTTCCAATCGAAATTCTCCATGACGTACTTGTGCTGTTTCATTTGGCCGCCTTCCTTCCCGAGCATCTCCATGATGATCTGTACCGGTAGTTGCGTCTCCACGTCCACCCAAACCCGCAGTCCCAGCTCGGTATAGCCGCCGCCGGACAGAAGCATTTTGAGCATTGTCCTCGGATCGTCCGGATCTTGTCCCTGAGCCGCCCCTTCATCGGAAAGCTCGTACCGCCGATACTTCTTTTTATCTACGCGGATCACGTAGGCCACTTTTTGAGTGGGGAGTCTGTACCCAATCTTGCTCAACTTACCGTCGATATACATATCGGTTCGGGTACCGTAGTTGCCTGCCACGTAGACTCTAGATAGAAGCACGAGGTTCTCACCTCCCGGTTGTTCGATCTCTATTGTCATATCGAAAACGACGGCGGGAATCTGTTCGGTTTTTTCCAGGACCTGGCTCCAGACGACGCCGGAGCCGTTTCCATTGCCGCGGAATTCAAATAATCCGAGGGTAACCGCGATGATGATGACCGCCGCGGCGGCGAATCTTGTGATGGGATTCTTCATAATGATTCTCCTTATCGTCGGCTCAACAGCAGCCGAGGAGGTATTCATTTTTGCGTCATGTGCGACGATTAGCTTCTTGAGAAAGGTTTCATCCCTTCTCGGATTGGTCTTCATCGCCGCATTCTGATAGAACTTTTTGACATCTTCTATTGATTTCATTTTTGCACTTGACCGTTCAAGACGGACCTCAGTTTGTCCATGCCATATCGATAGCGGCCCTGAATCGTGTTGATCGATGCGTTCTGCATTTTGGCGATTTGTCCGAACGTCATGTCGCCCTGCATATACAGACCGATCACTTCTCGCTGCTCGTAGGGTACCTGGGCCATTGCCTTGCTCAGCATTCCCAACTCTTCGCTCAAGATGGCCCATCGTCCGGGCCTTTGTTCGTCGACGGCGTCGGAATCCGCATTCCTGATATCAGCCGTCTCATGCCTTTGCCGGTCGCGCACGGTGTTACGAATCCGATTGGCGACGCACGTGGCCAGATATGTCTTGAGATTGCCGGCTAAGCGGATTTTCTCCGCCGTTTGTGCGAAATTCAGAAACACGTCCTGCCCCGCATCCTCGGCGGCACTAACGTCGCTGGTCAACGCGACGGCCAGCTTGAGCAAGTCATTTTTATACTTTTCATAGATCGCGCGCAGGGCATCCGTGTTGCCGAGTTTGAATTTCCAGATAAGCCATTTGTCTTTCACGTTTAAGCCCGACGCCTCATCGAAAGATCTTTCTTCACCTATAGCACACCTAATCCGCCACGTTTAGTATAGAGAAAATAGGCGATCTCGTCACCTAGCCGTTGCTTGTCCGAAAGCGCATAAAAAAGGCCGAGCCTTCTCCGGCTCGGCATGTTGGATTGTCTCTATACTTGATTTTGCTAATCCGTCAATTCGTAGTCTGGCGGAATCTTAGGCTCAAACTCACTCGGATCCAGTTCTACGTCCCATTGGAACTGGTCCAGCACTACCTCGATTCGTCCGCCATCATCCGGTTTATTGACAGCGTTGCACTCAAATAGAACGGGATAGCCTGTTTCCACGCTGACCCACAGTTGAAGCATTAGGCTCTCAACTGGAGGATCGGAATCGTCGAGGAAAGCCGTGTCTGTGGTTTCAAGGCCTTCGCACAAGATCCCATCGATCATTTTCTTTCCCAGATTTCGGCACTCGCAGGATAGGAACTTCTGAGTCCAGGCCTTGGGATTTATCTCATCCCGGTGATCCTGCGCCGTTTGTTCGCTCATCGTATGACGGAAGTATCGCTTGTTGTCGTGCTCGATCCGTACCATGGTCCTTGTGTTGTAATCGCAATAGCGCGACGAGGTGATCTGATTTGCCTCGTACTGGTCTGTTCGAGAGTGTGTCGGACAGCTATAAATCATCCGATAATCGACCTCGCCGGGCCACATAGAACTGGTCATGGTCCGCCGTAAGATAACGCCTCGACTGGCCTGCACCTTTTTGGCGACGTCGGCCCAGACCACACCGGACTTGCTGCCGGGATCGATGAATTCAAATAATCCGAAACCGACCGCTAAAATGATCGCCGTCGCAGCGGCTATTTTTGTGATTGGACTTTTCATGAGGATTTTCCTTTCGTTAAGTCGTGTGAAAGGCGCTTTCTGTTCATCGGCGACGTCGAATTGCTTGATGAGATCCTCAAGAACCGTTTGGTTAGTGTCGGGATTGGAATCTATCTTTGCGTTTCTAATGAGCTTTTCAATATCTTCTGAAGACTTCATTGTGTCACCTCACTGTTCAGCAATGATCGCAGCTTGTTCAGCCCGGCTCGGTATCGACTCTGCACCGTCTTGATCGGAACGTGTTGAGATTCGGCGATTTGCCTGAATTTCATGCCGCTCTGGGCGCGAAGGATCACAGTCTCCCGCTGGTCGTACGGTAATTGTTTCAGGGCTTCATTCAAGCGTCTGAATTCGTCACTGATGATGATCCATCGGTCCGACCGGTTCGAGTCCAGCACTACCGAATCGATGTCGTTCAGACTTGAATTACGCCGGTGCCGGAGTGACCGGTTCTCGTTTCGCGCCCTATTGGCAACGCACGTTGCCAGATAGCTCTTCAGACTTCCTGTAAGCCTAAATTGCTTTCTGTTGCGTATGAACGAGGCGAATACATCATGCACAATATCCTCGGACATGTCCGATTCGTTCAGCAGGGAAAGAGCCAGCTTGAGCAGATCATCTCTGTACTTGTCATAGAGCCGGCAGAAAGCGTCTTTACTGCCATGTTTAAATTTCCACACTAACCACCTGTCTTCGAGCACTAATTAGCACCTGTTTTGAGCGTTTGTTGGATCGATCACCTATATAACAACTCAAGAAGGTGTTTTGCTCAAAACAAATTTGCTTTTTGGGATGTTTGCGATAAGAAATTCAGTGTGATGTGATTGCCTGGAGCGCGCAGAAAAAAGGCCGAACCATTCCGGTCCGGCCAGGTGTGTGGTGCATTCGGGTGTCTGATAGATTACGGCGTTTCAATGAGGGTATAATCGGAAGGGATGTTGGGTGCAAAGTCACTCGCGCTGAACTCCACGTTCCATTGAAGCTCATTCATTACCCCCTCCATTTTCAGCGCCCCATTGTTTCCTGTGAGTTCTGTCTCCATCCGCACGGGTAGTCCGGTCTCTTTACTGACCCACAGGCGGGCGACGATGCTCTCGATGGGGAACGTTGCCTGGATAACCGAAGGATCGTTTACTTCGATCCCTTCCACTTCGATCCCGTCGATAATTCTGGTTCCCAGTTCTTTATAGTCTGTGGACAGGTATTGATCGATGAGCTTTTTCGGGCTCATTTGTTCCAGGTTCTCGATGTCTTGCTCGAGCAATGGCTTGCGGCTATAGGTTTTTGTCGGGTGGTTGATTGTAACAATCGTATTATCCGCCCGATTTCCATAGTTGCTCATCACTATCTTGCCGTCTTCATATTGATCGACCCGAATCCCATACTTCGGCGAGCCATACATCCGCGTATCCATTTGAGTGGAGTCGCCTGTTGTCGTGTTTGTTAGGGTCACGATGCTTCGGCAGGTGTATCCCGGACTGGCTTGCACCTGCTCGGCCACCTTGGCCCAAACGACGCCGGACGTGCTGCCGGTGTTGATGAAAATAAAAAATCCGAGTGTGAAGGCGATGATGATGACCGCCGCGGCGGCGAATTTTATCATTGAATTCTTCATAACGATGCTCCTGTTAATGAACCGGCGTGAAACCGGCGTTTCTGTCATTGATGGACTTTGGGCGTTCCGAATCTTTTCAAAAACAGCTTCATGCTTATCGGGATTCGTGCTCAGCGTAGCTTTCTGAAAATATCTCTTTATGTCTTCTGCGGATCTCATTGGGTTCCCTCACTATTGAGCAATGAACGCAGTTTCTCGATGCCGTACCGGTATCGTGCATTCACCGTACTGATGGACGTCTTCTGTACACCGGCGATCTGGCGAAGGGGCATGTTGGCTTCCATGCGCAGCGTGATGACTTCCCGCTGCTCATAAGGCAAGCAGGCCATCGCGCCGCTTAGACGCTCCAGGTGTTCGCTCAACACCGCCCATTGATCGGGCCGTCTTGCCGTAGCCGGAACGTTCTCTGCATTTTCGAGACTTTGTTCTTGTCGGCGCCGATTGGTCCGGCGTTGGTTTCGAACACCATTCAACGTGCTGGTTATCAAATAGCTTCTCAGACTGCCTGATAGACCGAATCGGTCGGCCGATTGGGCGAATCGAGTGAACACGTCCTGGACAATGTCTTCGGCGGTGTCCGGATCACCCGTGAGCACGATGGCCAGCTTGAGCAGCCGGTTATGGTACTTGTCATAGATTCGCCGCAGGGCGTCGCGACGGCCCCGCTTGAATCGCCAGATAAGCAGCTTATCTTCCATTATCCTATTACACACCGAAACCGGGAATTTTATATATGGTTTCTTGAAATTCTATTGAGGAAACTATCAGGAGGATCAAGAGATTCGTTGTTTGTAATGCCTGAGGGCATCATATGGATTCATTAACATTGTAGAAAAAAAGCCGGACATTAAGGCCCGGCCTTTGTCGGCACTGATGTTGCAAGTCTCCTATTCTATTTCGTGACTCCGCCGTGAATACCCCACCGATTGGGTTGGCCATGAATTGGCCGGACTCCGGGGCCATAAGGTTCATAAATGGATTTGACGCCATCTTTTTCTATTTCGAGTTTGCAGGGGACCATGAATCCGCCGACGCCCGGCGATGGATGAGGTTTGGGTTCTCCAACGGAGATGATCCGGACAATTTTCAATTCCTTAAACTTCTCTTCAATTTTCGTAGCAGGGGTGTTTCCGTAAATACGGCCAGCTTTCGCATAGTCTTTAGCTATCACAGCTTCGTAGAACTCACGAACCACCTTGACCGCAATCTCTTGGTCAGAAAGATCGCCTTGCTCTAAACCGATATCTTCGATTGTCTTGTCTATTTTTATGACATCTGAAGGGAGGTTATCTAAAGCAAACATCTTCGGATCGATCTTCTGATTGTACCCATAGAATTCGGTCCGGCCTATCAATTCATAATCACCATCTTCTGCAAGACAATAGTTTTTCATGCTTATGACGAGTTTGGTGACCTGATCAACGAACAGGATTGTTTGATCTGTCAGAAGACCGAATTTTTTGCACTCAGGTGAGTAGGTTGCGTTAACCGTGATTGGCTCTGTTTTTATTGAAGGTTCTTCGATCTTAATTTTTGCCAGCCCGAGTCTTTCCATTTCTGAGAAACGCGGCACGGCTAGTTTGGGATCAAATAACTGTACGGCTTTCAAAATATTACCAGAAAAACGTGTGTCTTTCATTGTTATCAGCGTTTTCTTTTTCTTATACCAGACTTTCGCCTTGCCTTCTTGCCATATAACCACTCTTTCCCCATCAGAAGGTGATTCCCATTCCGGCATGTGGGCCCTGATGTTTTTGGCCTGCCCCTGTTCATCGAATTCGAGCCAAAACTCTTTTGGCTCCTTTTCGCCGGGCTTGAAATCCTTGATGTGTAGAAAGCGAACACTATGGCTGGCCTTGGCCGTCTGCTCAAGGGAGTAAGCTACGGGTGTTGTCTTATCCCAGATAGAAAGAGACAGCACGATACCCACGATAATCACCGCCGCGGCGGTGTATTTTGTCACTGGACTCTTCATAATGATTCTCCGTATTGAAGGAGTTTCCATCTGTTTGGATCGGCAAGAGCGGTCTATCGCTTGCAAGAGACGCTCTTGACAATTCGACGTGTTCTGATTCACGTTCTCAGCAAATTCTGTTAGCAATACATCCTCGTATTTCAATGCCCGTGCATAGTCCCGGCAGGCGGCACAGTTGTTCATGTGCTGCTCGACTCTCGACGCCTCGGCCTCCGAGAGGATTCCCGTAACGAGATCCGCGATTTGGTCTTTCATTGTCTCACAATCGCCGTTCATTGTTAGTCCTTTCGGTCAGCAGTTCATGCAGTTGCCGACGTGCTTGCCTGATTCTCTGGCAGACCCCGGAGTGCGAGATATTCAGCTTGTCGGCAATCGCCTTGGCATTTTTGCCGTCGAAGTAGAACATCGTTAACGGCACGCGAAGCTCCTGTGGCAATCGCCTAACGGCCTCCTGGAGGTCCTGGTCATCGCTGGTCTGTCGGCCTGATTGCCTCGATTCGCTCACGTCAGACGCATGGATGCGTTTTTGCCTGCGAAGAAAATCGATGCAGAGATTCCTCGCGATTTGCAGGATCCACGACTCCAACTGATCGGGCTTATGAAGCTTCCTGATCCTCAAAAAGCCCTTGAGCATGGCTTCCTGCGTGGCGTCCTCGGCGTCATGGACGTTTCCGAGCATGCCCAGACACAGGGCGAAGACGCCTCTGTAGTACCTTTCGACCACCACGGCGTAGGCCGCCTTATCGCCTTCCTGACAGGCACGAATCACACTGTTATCTAAACGAGCATTCAATCGGAACTCCTGTAACCGGTTACCATAATAAAGACGAATACGCCCCAGTCTGGATGCAAAAAACTGGACTCAGGGGGTTGAAAGGTCAATAATAATGCTCTTTGAAGAGAAACATGCAGGTGTGCGGCGGAATTGGCCGACTTTCTCGGGCAGGTCACTGGTGCGACGTTTGAGATTTCACATGCTTCCGTGGCTGGCAAGTCGTGCCTGCTTGTGGGGCCGCAAGCCGCCAGGCTAGTCGATGCGGACTTTTCCACCGATGGATTGGGCGCCGAGGGTGTTATCATCCGGACTGTAGGAGACAATCTGATTCTCGCGGGCGGCTATCCTCGCGGTACGCTCTACGCCGTCTATACGTTTCTCGAGGAGAACCTTGGCTGCCGGTGGTGGTCCTCGAAAGTCAGCACGATACCCAAAAAGCCGATGCTCGACGTGGGCGAGTTGAACGTTCGCTACGTGCCGCCGCTTGAATATCGCGAGTCCTTCTGGTACGACGCTTTCGATGGCGATTGGGCCGTCCACAACAAATGCAACGGCAACAGCGAGCGGCTGGACGCCAAGCGCGGCGGCAAACACACCTACGCGGGATTTGTGCACACGTTTTATTCGCTGATCCCGCCGGACAAGTACTTCGCCGACCACCCCGAATGGTTCAGCGAAATCGACGGCAAGCGCACGCACAACCGGGCGCAGCTCTGCCTGACGAACGAAGAAATGCGCGCCGAATTGGTCAAGAACCTCAAGGAGCGCCTGCGGAAGAATCCCTCCGCGACGATTGCTTCGGTTTCGCAGAACGACTGGCACGGAAACTGCCGGTGCCCCAAGTGCGCCGCGATAGAGAAAGCCGAGGGCAGCCCGGCAGGTCTGATGCTGCGGTTCGTCAACGCCGTGGCGGAGGACATTGAAGAGGAGTTTCCGAACGTGGCGATTAGCACGTTAGCCTATCAATACACCCGCAAGCCGCCGAAGATCACAAAACCCCGGCACAACGTCATTGTCCGGCTGTGCAGTATCGAGTGCTCGTTCAGCGTGCCGCTCAGCGACGAGCGCAACAGCGCGTTCCGCGACGACATCATCGGCTGGTCGAAGATATGCAATCGGCTGTACATCTGGGATTATACGACCAACTTCCGACATTACGTTCTCCCGCACCCGAACCTGCTGGTGTTAGGGCCGAACGTCAAGTTCTTCGTGGACCACAACGTCAAAGGTATCTTCGAGCAGGGTGCTTATCAGTCTTACGGCGCTGAAATGGCCGAGCTGCGCGCCTGGGTCCTGGCCAAGCTGCTGTGGGATCCCGCGCTCGATGGACGGAAGGTCATCGGTGAATTCATCGAAGGTTATTACGGTCCCGCCAGCCCGTATATCAAGGAATATCTGAAGATCACGCACGACGCCGTCGAAGCCGGCGGCGACAAGCTCGGCTGCTTCTCGCCGCACACGGCGAAGTTCGTTTCCTTCGAGACGCTCAGCAAAGGTTGGGAGCGATTGAAGGTCGCCGAAGCCGCCGTCCAAGACGACCCGGACTTGTGGTTCCGTGTTCAAGTCGCCCAGTTGCCGGTTATGTACGCTTTCATGATGAACTGGAACCAGATGCGCGAGGACTGTGCGGCCGCTGGCGCGGACTGGCCAATGCCAGAGTCCATCGAAACGACGTTCGAGCAGTTCAAACAAGTCGCCGAGAAGAAGAACATCACTCGACTGAACGAAAGGCGGGCCGGCTACGGCCCTCTGGAGCAAGCGATTGAACGCGCGAAGAAATGACCGTCCCGTGGCGGAACGTGCCATGAGGTCTTATCTTTCAGGAAAGGAAAGACATGATGACTCGAACGATTCGTGTGTTGATCGGGGTATTTTCAGTCTTCATCGCAGGTATGGTGGTCACTGGCCTGGTGGACGGTGCGCCGGAACGCCGCTATGCCCCGGACCGAAAAGCGGACATTCTTCACGTCACCATCGACGTCACGCCCGACTTTAAGCAGCGAACCATTGCCGGCACGACCAAAATCAGATTTACGCCGATTGCCAAGCCGCTAACGGAGTTGCGGCTGGATGCCATTGACCTGGATGTCCTTTCGGTCACGTCGGATGCGACGATCGAGGGATACGACGTGACGGACAAGGCGATTACGATCACGTTCAATCCAGCGATTCGGCCCGGCGTCAAAACAACGGTCAAGGTTGTCTACGAGGCTGAGCCGAAGCGGGGGTTGTATTTTCGCACGCCTGAGATGGGCTACCCGGAAGGTGACACGCACCTGTTCACGCAGGGCGAATCGCACACGTCCCCGTGTTGGTTCCCGAACTACGACTATCCGAATGAGCGATCGACGACGGAGGTGATTTGCCGTGTGCCGGAGGGGATGACGGTCTTGTCGAACGGCCGGCTTGTTTCCGAAGAGATGGATCCCGCCAGCGGACTTAAGGTCGTGACGTGGCTTCAGGATAAGCCTCACGTCAATTATTTAGTGGCCCTCGTCGCCGGCCGGCTCGGGAAGATCGAATCGACGTATAAGGGTATTCCGATTGCGTTCTATACGCCGGCCTCGCAGATTCAATACGCCGAGAACTCGTTCAAAGACACGGCGGACATGCTGGCGTTCTACGAGAAAGAGATCGGCGTGCCTTATCCCTGGAACAAATACGATCAGGCGGTCGTTTACGATTTTGTTGCAGGCGGGATGGAGAATACGACGCTTACGATACTCACGGAAGGTACGCTCCACACGAAGGAGACGGAAAGCATCCGTTCGAGCCAGGGCCTCGTGGCGCATGAGATGGTTCACCAGTGGTTCGGTGACTACGTGACATGCAAGGATTGGAGTCACCTGTGGCTCAACGAAGGATTTGCCGTCTATTACGAAAAGCTCTACGACGGCCACAAGAACGGCCATGACTCCATGCTGTACAATCTCTACCTCATCTCGCATGGAGTGCTCAGAGACCGGCCCGAACACAAGCCCATTGTCACCCGCAACTATGAGGACGCCGACGAGCAGTTCGACTACCGGGCTTATCAGAAGGGCGGCTGGGTGCTGCACATGCTTCGCACGGACCTGGGCGAAGACATGTTCCGAAAGTGTGTGAAGACCTATCTCGAACGTCATGCTTTAAGTAGCGTGGTTACGGAGGACTTTCGGTCGGTGATTGAGGAACTGACGGGCCGGTCTTACGACCGGTTCTTCGACCAGTGGATTTATCATGGCCGGCATCCTGACCTGGAAGTTAACTATGAATGGTCGGAAGAAGACAAGCTGGCGAAGGTCTCCGTCGAGCAGACACAAAAGGTCTCCGACAAGGTCATGCTGTTTCATTTCCGCACGAAGATGCGTTTCATAGTCGGCGATGACGTCGTCGACCGAGAGATTGCCATCGATAGCAAGCGGCATGATTTTTATTTTCGGCTCCCCAGCAAGCCGGGTATCGTCCGATTCGATCCTGATTACGGTCTGCTGGCCAACGTCACGTTTGATAAGCCGACGCCGATGCTGTTCGAGCAGTTGGAATATGCCGACGACGTAATCGGGCGACTAAAGGCTATCGAAGCGCTTGAGAAGAAGAAGGACAAGAAGGTAGTCGCCAAACTGAAGGAGGCCCTCAACAGCGATCCATTCTATGGCGTCCGGCGGAGAGCGTCGGCGGCATTGGAGAAGATTCACACCGATGAAGCATTCGAGGCCCTTGCGGATTCGCTCGACCAGGAAGATGCGCGGGTGAGGACTGACGTTGTAAGGCATATAGGCGAATTCTACAGGCCTGAGAGTCTGGAACTGGACATAAAGATTTTGAGAACGGAAGAGAATCCGGCCATCCTGGCGGAAGCGATTCGGAACCTCGGCCTCTACCACGATAAAAAGACGCGACGTTTGCTCGTCAAATACCTTAAGTCCCGGTCGTATCGTAACGAGTTAGCCGGGGCGGCTATCGAAGCGATTCGCATGTTGGATGAGCCTTTCTTCATCGGGCGTCTGCAACGGATCCTGACCGAGCGGGAAGGGCAGTTCCGGTCGTGGGATTTTGCCCGTGCGCTCGATACGCTGGCGCGGATCAGCCGCGACGAAGAGGACAAAACAAACGTGCGCCAGTTCCTGCTCGGCTACGTGAGCCATTCGAAGGAAACGATTCAAGCCGGGGCCATAAGGGCGCTGGGTGTTCTTGGCGATACGAAGGCGATTCCGGTTCTGGAGACGTTCACAAGCGATGAGCCGGATAGCTGGATCGAACGCGCCGCCGAGAGGGCACTCAAGGAGTTGCGTGACCGCAAAGAGCTTGTTCCGGCGGAGATCATCCAACTGCGCGAGACAGTCGATAAGCTCACGAA
>JARRQQ010000223.1:0-6705 GCA_037381725.1 Sedimentisphaerales bacterium | reverse complement strand
CTGAAATGCAATTGCTGATAGAGCACTTGAGATTAATCGCCTGGCTGGTGGGCGTGCCGCTCGTTCTGGGGCTGATAAGCCACTTCCTGATCTACAGAATTGTGCGAAAGATCACTCAGCGCACGGGCAGCGAGCTTGATGATTTGATCGTCAGACATTGCTATAAGCCGGCCCTGTGGACCATTGTGGTCCTCGTCATCCGTATGGCTCTTGCCGCGGCGGTGACGGAGCAGAAGGTTCCGGACAGCATCAGTCACATTCTCAGTCTGTTTCTAATCGGCCTTGTGTCGTGGCTTCTGATCAAAATAGTCAGCGTGCTGCAGGAGTACGCGGTCGGCCGCTTTCAGATGTACGTTAAAGACAATCTTAGCGCACGCAAGATCCACACACAACTGCGCGTGCTCAAGCGCATTGTCACAATCACGATAGGTGTCGTCGCTTTAGCCACGATGCTGATGACCTTTCCCAAGGTCCGTCAGCTCGGCACCACGATCCTGGCCTCGGCGGGGATTATCGGCATTGTGGTGGGCATGGCCGCTCAGCGGACCATCGGGGCATTCATCGCGGGTCTGCAAATTGCTTTCACTCAGCCCATTCGCGTGGACGACGTCGTGATCGTCGAGAATGAGTGGGGTCGAATCGAGGAGATTACGCTGACCTACGTGGTGGTCAGGATATGGGACTTGCGGCGCCTGATTGTCCCCATTACGTACTTCATCGAGAAATCGTTTCAGAACTGGACGCGCGTCACGGCGGACATACTGGGCACCGTGTTTCTCTACGTGGACTACACGGTTCCCGTCGATGCCATTAGAGAAGAGTTTCAACGCTTGTTGAAAGAATCTGAGCTTTGGGACGGCAAGGTTTGCGGCGTGCAGGTCACAAATACGTCCGAGCGCACTATGGAGGTCCGGGCGCTCATGAGTGCCGCGGATGCCTCGATCGCGTGGAATTTACGATGTCACGTCAGAGAGAAACTGGTTGATTTCATCAAAACAAAATACCCTCATGCTCTTCCGAGATTCCGAGCGGAATTGGAGCAGGTCAAGAGCGATCAGGAGCAAGTGCGTTCATGAATTTGTCAAACGTGAGCGTACAGGAATTTGAACAGAATTGTTACCGTATCGGGGTATCAGGTGAACGCCCTTGTCGGGGGGCTCGGCGGGCTTTTCCCGGCACTTTTCCCGGCGTACATCGAGACTGATACCCTGCACACTGACATCCCGATACTCTGGTTGTCATTCAAATGCGTGTGCGAATTAACTTAAAGCGTATCTGGCGAAAGCGTTCGCGACTGCTCAAGTTTTGGCCTTTGTCGCTGGCCCGGAAGGTGCAACTGACTTTCGGTGCGGCCATCGTTCTGGTCCTCGTGCTGGCGCTCTCGATTTTGTATATCTGGATGGCGCAGTTGATGAAGAAGGACCTGTTCGACGCCGGGCGCGCCAGATCGAGAGTTTTGCTCGATCGACACTTCCATTTGAAGGGCACGGCCCAAAGCCTCCCGCTGGACACGTTCGGGCAGGTGCGCGACGCCAACGATACCGAGATCACCTGGTTCCGCTTCACGGAGGAAGGGCGGGCCGGCTTGACGATGCTCAGTGACGAGCTCAGGGAGGCGATTGATACTCTCAGGGACGATCCGGACAGGGACGAGAGTATCCTGACGGCGAAACGGAAAGACGCCGTTTGGGAAACGCATTACGTGCGAGTCTTCAAGGCGACCGACCGGTGTCTGAGCTGTCACAACGCCCAGGGGACCGCCGGTGCGTTCGCCCTCAATGAGCTGATCGGTGCCGCGGTGATTCGATCTCGCGACTTTGCCGGTGAAATCCCCAAAACGGTCTTTATGAACCGCCTTTGGATCGTCGTGGCCGGCCTGATCGGCGGCACCGGCGCCATCGTTGCTTTCTACATGATCACTCAGCGTCTGATCTTGCGCCCGATTCGACAGCTTCGGTCGCTTGCTAACAACGTCGCCGAGGGAAATCTCGAAATAAGAAGCGCCATTGCCACGCGCGACGAGTACGAGAAGCTCGCCCGGGCGTTCAATCACATGTTGGACCGCCTTCAGGCCACACAGGAAAAGCTGCGCCGGGCGAACAGGCAGCTTGACGCCAAAATCGCCGAGCTTTCCGAGCGGAATATCGAGCTGTTCAAAGCCAACAAGGTCAAGAGCGAGTTCCTGGCCAACATCTCGCACGAGTTCAGAACGCCGCTCAACGCCATTCTGGGTTTCGCCCAGGTGTTGCGCGACAAGCCTCTTTTGTTGAAGAGGGAGAAGGCGCAAAGGTACGCGGAGAACATCATCACTAGCGGCAACAGCCTCTTGCAAATGATCAACGACTTGCTGGACCTGGTGAAAACCCAGGCCGGGAAGGTGGAGCTGCACGTCGGCGAGACCTCAGTGACTGATCTGGTTGAAGCGCTCGCGTTTCAGTTCTCTGTTCTGACGAAGAAGAAGAAAATCAAGATCGTGTTGCTTCTCGATCCGGATCTGCCAAACCTTATGACCGACGCCGGCAAGATCCAACAGATACTCTACAATTTCCTCAGTAACGCTATAAAGTTTACGCCGCCTCGCGGCAGAATTGAAATTCAGGCCCAGTTTCCCTCGCCTGCCACCGGGGACACCGGCCAGGATTCGCGAATGATCCGATTCTCCGTAACGGATACGGGTTGTGGCGTTGCTGAATCCGACAGGGAAAAGATTTTCGAGAAGTTCCGCCAGGCGGACGGCTCCATCATCCGAGAGACGACCGGCAGCGGGCTGGGACTGGCGATCAGTACCGAGCTGGCCGCGATGCTCGCCGGTACTATCGGGATGGAAAGCCCGCCCGAGGGACGCACCGTCGGCTCGCGATTCTGGCTCGATATTCCAGTGAAGTTGCCCGAAGGAAAAATGCAAAAGGTGAATTCGTAGTTTTGGAGAGAATCATGCTTTTGAGACGCTTTCTATTGAGTATTTGTTTGTTCGTGAATCTCGGTCTCGGCGTTGCAACCGGCCGGGGCCAGACTCATCCATTTTCCGTCCATGATATGTTAGCGATGGATCGGCTTAGCGATCCTCAAGTGTCGCCGGACGGCAAGTGGATTGTCTTCGTCCGGCGAGTAACCGACTTTGAGGCAAACAAGGGACGAACGGACCTCTGGCTCGTCGGGATGGACGGTACGGGCCTTCGGCAGTTTACCACAAATCCGGAGGCGGACTCCAATCCGTGCTGGGCGCCGGACGGCAAGTCGATCTGGTTCATTTCCGGCCGCTCGGGTTCGTCTCAGGTCTGGCGGATTCGCATGGACGGTGGTGAGGCCGAACAAGTGACATATGAGCCGCTGGACGTGGGCAATCTTATCGTCTCACCTGATGGAAAGCGGATTGCCTTTACCATGGATGTCTTTCCGGATCGTGATACTCCGGGCCAGACGAAAGAGCGGCTTGATCAGATCGAGAAAAGAAAGGCGACCGGACGAATCTACGATCACGTCTTTGTCCGGCACTGGGATGTCTGGGCGGACGGGCGGCGCTCGCATCTGTTCGTGATGCCCGTGCCGGGAGGCGAGGCGGTGGACGTGATGCGTGGTATGGACGCCGACACGCCTTCCAAGCCCTTCGGCGGCCCGGAGGAGATTACATTTACGCCCGACGGCGAGAGCGTTATCTTTACCACGCGCAACGCGGGCGCGACGGAGCCCTGGTCAACGAACTTCGATCTCTACTTAACCCCAGGCGACGGCGCGGAGCCGCCCAAGAACTTGACGGAGAAGAACAAGGCGTGGGACACAAACCCTGTGTTCTCGCCGGACGGAAAGACCCTAGCCTACCTGGCAATGGCTCGTCCGGGCTACGAGTCCGACCGTTTCAGAATCGTCCTGCGCCGTTGGCCCGGTGTGCGAGATCGAATTCTCACGGAGGACTGGGATCGCAGCCCGTCATCGCTTTGCTTTTCAGCAGATGGGCGGACCATCTACGCTATAGCGGGAAACCTGGGCCAGAGGTCCTTGTTTGCTGTCGATGTGCAGACCGGAACGGTCAGAACCGTCGTCAAAGAGGGCACCATTCGCTCGCCCGGCGTGACCGCGGATCGGGTCATCTACGGGATGGACAACATGCGCAGTCCCGTCGAATTCTACTCGGTCAAGCCCGACGGCACCAACGTGCGACAGATTACTCACGTCAATTCCGAAAAGGTCTCCGCTGCTCGCACGGGCGAGTACGAGCAGTTCACCTTTCCCGGTTGGCATGATGAGACCGTCTATTGCTATGTGGTCAAGCCGGCGGATTTCGATCCTGGTCGGAAATATCCCGTCGCCTTCCTCATTCACGGCGGCCCCCAAGGCTCTTTCGGGAATACGTTCCATTACCGCTGGAATCCACAGGCCTACGCGGGAGCCGGCTACGCGGTGGTCATGGTGGATTTCCACGGCTCGACCGGCTACGGGCAGGCCTTTTGTGATTCGATACGCGGCGACTGGGGCGGCAAGCCTCTGGTGGATTTGCAGAAAGGTCTGGCGGCCGCATTGAAGCGTTACAGTTGGATGGATGGCTCGAAGGTCGGGGCCTTGGGCGCTTCGTTCGGCGGCTATATGATTAACTGGATCGAGGGCAACTGGCCGGACCGCTTCCTTTGCCTGGTCAACCACGACGGAAACCTCGATGAGTTGATGGCCTATTACGATACGGACGAGCTTTGGTTCCCCGAGTGGGACCATGAGGGAACGCCCTGGAGCAACCCGGAGGGCTACGAAAAGCAGAATCCCGTTAACTTCGTCAAAAACTGGAAGACACCGATGCTGGTGATTCACGGGGGGCAGGATTTTCGCGTAGCCGATACCCAGGGTCTGGGGACGTTCAACGCCCTCCAGCGTCGCGGGATTCCGAGCAAGTTGCTCTATTTCCCCGACGAAAGCCACTGGGTCCAAAAGCCCGCCAATTCCATCCTGTGGCACGAGACGGTTATCTCCTGGCTCGATCAGTGGCTCAAATGAGGTCTACACCTTCGTAACAAAACCGCCGAATTTGTTTTCGCAAGAGCCGTCGGTATGAGAGCAGATCAATTTGCTGAGAGTGCAATAGGATTTGCCGTGATTTCCTTGATTTGTGCGACCGCCGTGTTGGCTCAGCCAGGTAACGACACCTCGGTTGTCAAGGCGGACTTTGCGAACAAGGGTTTTCGGTTTCACCCGGCGAAGGGACTTGGAAAGGTCGAAGGGATTACGCGGCGGGACCCCAGTGACGTCATTGGGGTTGGCGACACTTACTTTGTCTGGTACACACACGTGGACCAGACCAGGCTGCCTGCTCATCTCAAGCGGCTTCGTGCGTCAGGCTACGTCGGCACGATATGGTATGCTGTGTCGAAAGATGAGGGACATAGCTGGGTCGAACGCGGCGAGGCGCTGGGGACAGGCCCGGCCGGGGCGTTCGATTCGTTTGCTGTTTTTACGCCGAACATCGTCAAGTTCGATGGCCGGTACTGGCTCTATTACACCGGCGTCAAACCCACGCCGGGCAAGACCATTTTTGAAAACAACTCGACGAATGATTTCACCGCGATAGGCATTGCCGTGGCCGACAGTCCGAACGGGCCTTTCCGGCGTGTTAGCGACGAGCCGATTCTCTCGCCTTCGCCGAGGTCCGTTGATCCCGCTAAGTCTTCGCCTTTCGACAGCTATCGCGTTGACGACGCGGCGTTGCTCGTGCGGGACTATGACGGCGATGGTGACATGGACATCTGGCTCTACTACAAAGGGCGTAATATCGACTACGGGCGCTCCGGGCCGGGGAAGACCCGGATGGGCCTTACGGTGGCCGATAGACCCCAGGGGCCGTACGCCCGTGTCAACTCCGGTCGACCGATTCTGAGCGATAGTCATGAAGTGATGATTTGGCCTCACCGGGCCGGCGTTGCCGCCTATGCTTCCGCGAGCCGGACGCTCGAATTTGCGCCCGACGGCGTTGACTTCACGACGAATCCAATCCACGCGCAAACGCTGCCCAGGCCAATCGCACCGGGTTGTTTTCGCGCGGACCTAACAAAGCCGGTCCCCTTTGGCCGGGGGATTACCTGGGGCATCTGCATGAAAGAGCCTTCCGGGCCGAGTCCGTATCTGCTCCGGTACGAAATCGACCTGACCCTGGCCGATTAGCGACCGTCCAGTTTTCCATGAACCCTATTGATTCTGGAGGGATGATCGTTTACCATCTTGTTCGCGCTGTCATCCCTGCGGAAGCAGGGATCCAGAGAACGAGATTCCCAATGGATTCCCGCTTTCGCGGGAATGACAAGTCGGCGTCCTTCTTATGGATCGTTGTGAGCGCAACCCGTTATTTTGGATTGACGAATGGCGAAGAAGTTTGTCAGGGCGATTTTTCCGGGGTCGTTTGACCCGATCACGAATGGGCATTTGGACGTGATCAATCGCGGCATGAAGCTCTTCGATGAGCTGGTGGTGGCGGTCGGGCGCAGCCCGGTCAAGAACCAGCTTTTCACGCCGGAAGAGCGCGTCGAGATGATCGCCGAGCTCGTTCGCAAGCTGCCGGGTGTCTCGGTCGAGGCGTTTGAAGGGCTGACGGTAGAATACGCCACCAGCCGGAAGGCCGACGTGATCCTGCGCGGCCTCCGAAGCCTGACCGACGTCCAGTACGAGTTTCAGCTCGCCATGACGAATCGGGCTGTCGCCGGGATCGAGACGATCTTCATTATGACG
>JARRQQ010000222.1:0-6709 GCA_037381725.1 Sedimentisphaerales bacterium | reverse complement strand
TTTGTTTGTCGTCGGGCTGCCCGTCGTGATTGTCTATTTTCTGATGAAATGGCTGCACGTGGAATCGACCATGCTCCTATATGCCTTTGCGCTCGTCGGACTCTTTCTGTTGCCGATAGCGATAATGAGCATCGCGGTGGGCAGAGACCTCACCCTCTTGAGACCCGACTACCTTCTCGTCCCGATCTTCAGGGCGTTCCGTCCCTATCTCGTTCCCGTTATCCTTCTCGGCGTCGCCATTGGCCGTCAGGTTCCCATCAGCCAATACGCGCACCAGGAGCCTTCGGTAGCCGGGTGTTACCTGTTGCTGAACGTTGCCGTCCAGGCCGTCTTCATGATCGCGATGCGGTCGATAGGTCTGTTCTACCGTCACTATAGCTGTCACTTAACCTGGTAGGAACCGCGCCAATCGTGAAAGCTCGGGGAGAAGACAAGAGATGACGATCAAGTTCAACTGTCCGAATTGCGATGCGGTGATCGGTTTTGCCGATAAGCACAGCGGCAAACGAGCGCGATGCATCTCCTGCGGGCAACATTTCATCATCCCTTCCGAAAGCGACGCAAAGCCTGAGAAGGTGAAGCCTCTTGAGGATGCGGGCGAGCCGGTCCCCGGCTTCTACCGAGGCGCACTTGTTGATAGCTGGAGGCTTCTCTTGCGGCCGGCAAACGCGCGGGGCCTTGTCTTCGTCGCGGCCGCGGTGACCCTCAAGTTCTTTACCGGCCACACGGACTATTCCTTCACCATGGGCAAATTCCGGGTCCAGGCTCCGACCGGGTTAGTTATCACATTGACTGCGTGGGGATGCTTGTTTTGGTATTACATGGAGATCATTCGGTCGACGGCCATCGACATCGAGGAGCTGCCCGACGTCCACATGGGGGACCTTTTCGGCTTCATCTGGAACGTCGTCAAGTCCTTGTTCACCTTCGCAGTCACGCTCATCATCGTCTTGTTGCCGAGCATCGCCTACCTTGTATCCACAAAACGGCAGGACTTCGTTTCGCACGCCCTGGCATTGATCGGCCTGTTCGTCTTCCCCATGGCGATACTGACCGTGTCGATCAGCGGAGAGTTCGGATTGCTGTTTCGAATTGACTACATGCTCAAACCCATCGCGAAGGCATTCCGGCCTTATCTGATCGTGGTTGCCTTGTTCGTCGTAGCCTGGGAACTACAGTTGAGAACCATCGAATACGGAGACCTTTTGGGTAGCAACAAATGGATCGTGGGACTTCATTTGCTCGCCAATCTCGCCGTCCAAATGCTAGACCTGGTCGCAATACGCTCGATAGGCCTGTTTGTCCGTCACTACAACTGTTATTTTCCCTGGTAAGAGTTAGAAGTTGTAGAAAGCAACCCCACTGCTGTCGGCGGCGGGCCAGTTGACTCTGAACTCGCCGGTCTCCCGCTTGTAGAGCCATCCGCTCGAGACCCCGTCGGCGGCGCCGGAGAAATCCGCTCCTGCGGGCACGTATGTGATCGTCGACAAGCCATTGTAGGGATTCTCGGGGATCTTCTTGAGGTAGGGACCGTAGAGATAAGGATCGACGGGAACCGTGGACGCGGAGGCCGCTCCCGTGGCTGCGGTCGTGGCGGTCAATTGGAGTTTGAGCGTCGCGACGGAGCCTTCGGCGCCGTCCACGTAGCCCGGCGGTACCCCTTTGTGCTGTAGTTTGTACAGCTCAATCTCGCTGCGAATTGTTGTCACGTCACTCTTAACGGCTGATTCCTTGGCGTTCGCCACGTGGTTCTGGAACCCGGGCACAACGACAGCCGCCAGAATGCCCAGAATGGTGACGACGATGATGATCTCAACCAGAGAGAAACCCTTCTTCATCTTCCTGGTCTCATATTTCAGAAACTGGTCTCGCACGTAAATAGTATCGGCTGTCACGATGGCCGACTTCGGGATTTCCCCGGGAAGAATGGGGATATAGGGTCTCGGAACTCGATCCACGAGCCCCAACTAGCATTATAGGTCGTTGCGCACCGGTCCGAGTAAATCCGAGACGAACTGGATAACCTTGCGATCAACGAGATCGTAACGATCTTCCGGCGGACGGAGGGAGCCGCCAAAGGTAACGTGTGGCCGGTTGTGTACCGACGGGTCGATCCTCTGCCCAAACGCCGAAAGATGAACCTGATTCGCTCCCGTCTGTTCCACAATCAGACGGACGTTGTGGGGCCGAATGCCTCCGCCGGGCAAGATTTCGATTCGACCACGCGCCTGAACGATCAGCTTCCGGATAAGCTCCGCCCCCTCGGCTACGGTCCTTTCCTGACCGCTGGTGAGAATGCGTGTCAAGCCCAACTCGATGAGCTGCTCCAGGGCTTCAAACGGATCGGGAGTGACGTCGAAAGCACGGTGAAAGACGGTCTGCGTACCCTCAGCAAGCTCGATAATGCTCCGGCAGCGGTCCACGTCGATAGAGCCGTCTTCGTTGAGTATGCCGAACACAATGCCGTCGGCGCCGTGCTCCACGGCCAATCGAGCGTCGTGCGCCATGACGGCCATCTCGGCTGGCGTATAGCAGAACCCGCCGCCTCGCGGGCGAATCATGACCATCACGGGCACGTCCAGCCTCTTCTTCGCTTCGATGACGGACCCCAGCGAAGGCGTCAGCCCGCCGAAGAACAGCGAGGAATTCAGCTCGATCCGCCCCGCCCCGCCCCCGGCGGCCTCGACCCCGTCGTCCACCGACCCGCAACACACTTCGATCAGTATCTTGGATGATGTGTCTTCCATAGGTTCATTCTAACCGGTTGAGTGTTCGAAGATAAACGCTATTATGGACCCTTATGGCAAGAATAACATTTAGTCTTCAGGAGCTGGTGGATATCGCGGTCTCGAATGAGTTGTTGCCGCGCGAAATCATTCGCACGCGCGTCAAGGGCGGGAAGATCCATTTCGCGGTCAAAACGAACGCATTCATTCTTCCGTTTGTCCCCGCTTCGTTGGGCTACGTGAACTTTGACGGCCGGCACGTGAATTTCAAGCTGACCAACGTCCCCGGCCCTGTCAACAAAGTCATCGGTTGGCTTCAGCATGCGCTCAAGCTCAAGATACCCGCCTTTGTCAAGCTCGAATACCCCAGGGTCTCCATCGAGATCGACGGACTACTCCGAGAAAAAAACATCCGGGGCATTCAGGTCAAGGACGTCGTCTTCCAGGACGGCGAATTCTCCATCCTCACACGAAGCCGCCCGGCGGATTCGTAGCCCGGGCGGCTCGTCCGTGAGTAGGTCTAATGAGACCTACAGGACCAATTCGAGGGCGGGACGCCCGCGCCACGCCGGAGTTCGTCAGGTATCGAGTCCCGAGTCACGAATCACGAGTTAGTCCGAAAATAATAGCGATTGCGAAAAAAATTTCAGCCTTTTCCCATAAAGAGGCTTGACAAACCAATTGTGATTTATGATTTATGAGTCATGATTTGCGAATGCGGTTCTCGCCGGCGCCAGCCAAACCGTAAATCGTAAATCGAAAATCGTCAATCATTGAGGTTCTGTCGTCAGGGAGGACGAGTATGAAACTGAAATCAGTCCAGGTCAAGAATTTCAAGTCCGTAGAAGATTCCACCCCGTTCGAGATTTGCCCGGTCACGTGTCTGGTCGGCAAGAATGAGGCGGGCAAGACGTCCTTGCTCGAAGCGCTCTACAAGCTGAACCCCGACGTGGAAGAGCTGGGAGAGTTCGACGTGCTTCTGGAATATCCGAGGCGTCGCCGAAGGGAATACGAGCAGTCGCAGCGTCGTGGGGACGTCGAGCCGAACGATACGCTGATTACCCAATGGGAGCTTGAGGACGAGGACATGGAGTTGCTCGGGACACTGCTCGGGCCTGAAGCGGTCGAGTCCAGGACGGTTGAGATACGCAAGGGATACTACAAGGGACGCAAGTGCACGGTGGACCTCGAGGCGCTGCTGCCCACGTTCGTCTATTCGTCCAAGTTTCTCGTTATGAACGGGCGGGTGTCCATCGACGACATCATCGAAAAGCAAAAGGAGGGAAGGCTATCGGGCTCGGAGCGCATCTTTCTGGCCTTGCTCGATCTGGTTGGAACGACGCCGGAGAAGGTTCGGGACGTGACGAGTTCGGAGGAATTGATCGCCGACCTGGAGGCGGCCTCCGCACCGATCACCGAGAAGATATCTCACTACTGGAGCCAGAACAGGAATTTGCGGGTGAGCTTCCACGTCCATCCCGGCAAGGAGCAAGACCCCCCGCCCTTCAACAAGGGGCTGGTGTTCGAGACGCGAATCCTCAACACGCGCCACAACGTGACGCTGAACGTGGATGAGCGGAGCACGGGGTTCGGCTGGTTCTTCTCGTTCCTTGTCTGGTTCTCCCAGGTGCGCAGAAACTACGGGGACAACCTGGTGATCCTCCTTGACGACCCCGGCTTCGGCCTGCACGCCAAGGCCCAGGAGGACCTCCTGGCCTACATTTCCGGGGAGCTCGAGCCTTACTATCAGGTTATCTACACGACGCACTCGCCCTTCATGCTCGATGCACGCAAGTTGCGAAGGGCGCGGACCGTCGAGGACGCGGTGGTCGTCGACGACAACGGGAGGGAGAAATACCTGGGGACTAAGGTCGGGGACCGGACGCTGAGCGGCGATACCGATACGCTGGTCCCGCTGCAGGCGGCGCTGGGATTCGAGATCACGCAGACGTTGTTCGCCGGTAAGAAAGTGCTGCTGGTCGAGAGACCCTCGGACGTGCTCTACCTCAAGTGGTTTTCTGAGCGGCTCGCGGAAAGAGGGCGGAGGAGCCTGGACCCGGCGTGGACGATTGTCCCGTGCGGCGGGATCCAGAAAATGTCTGCCTTGTTGTCGCTGCTGGGTGAGGGCAGGGCGAACGCGGCGGTGTTGCTGGACGGGGCCGTCGGGCGCAAGAAGAACAGCCTGAGCGTCAACGACTCGCAATTTCTGAGGGATTGCCGCGTCTTCACCGTGGATATGTACGCGGACGTGAACAGGGGCAGCGTCGAGGATTTGATAGGCCGGCCGGCGTATTTCTCGCTTGTGAATTCGCTTTACAAGCTGCCTCGGAGGTACGAGCTTCGCGCGGCCGGACTTCCCGATTCCAATGTCACCGTCATCGAAGAGGTGGAGGATCACTTTGAGGCTTTGCCCCCACGGACGGCCGAGCCGAACCGCCACGCCCCGGCCGAGTATCTTGTGGAGAACGGTAAGAAGCTCGCGAAGAAGCTGCGCGATTTGGACGAGCCGCTGGATCGATTCGAGAGATTCTTCGCCGATGTGAACGCCTGCCTGACGCGCGAGTTTGTGGGAGCCGCAGGCTCGCGAGCTAACAGGTATGGACGCACGCGGGAGGCGGGCGTCTTGGCGACGAAATCGGGGAATTCCTCGCGGACCCAGACGTACGCCGTCTCAAGGTAAATCCCCCGCGGATGGCCTGAAAAGAAGAACTCGAAAAGAGCGCAGAAAAAAAGGAGACACAGGCGAATCTTTGTTCACTCTCCTCCACCTCGTCTCCATGGTTGCGTCGTGCCTTTATACGCATTACTCAGAATAATGCTTAAGAAGCGAAAGCCGCCAAACTTGCACTCACAACGTAAGTAAAGTATACGCAAAAGGCGCGGCGATGTCAAGCAAATAATGCGTGTCTTCTCCTATCTCGTTATAAGAAATGAATTTGCACGTCGTCGGCAAATGCAGTAATCTCTCACGCATGAAACCACTGACCCTCACCCTAATGACCGTGGCTCTGGCTCTGCTTTTCGGTACGTGCGACAGGGCGAGCCTGGGGCGAACCGCGCAGGACAAATCGACGGGTGTTGAGGTACCTGCCGTAGCGGACCTGGTGATTACAAATGCCAAGATCGTCACAATCGACAAAGACAATCCGCGTGCGGAGGCGGTGGCGTTCAAAGGCGAGATCATCATCGCTGTCGGCTCCGACGAGTCCATTGCAAAGCACATCAAGAAAGACATGTCGACAGTCATCGACGCTCGGGGCAGGCTTGTCGTTCCCGGCTTCAATGACGCCCATATCCATTTCAGCGATATCGACCCGGATTACATCGACTTGCGCTATATCAGAGACCCGAATATCATTACGGAGAAAGTCAGGGAGGCCATCACCCGTGCCAAGCCGGGTGAGTTGATCCGGGGCGGGCGCTGGGAACACGAGATGTTCTACAATCGGCAATGGCCGACGAGGGAGCTGATTGATCCCGTATCGCCGGACAATCCCGTGGTCCTGTCGCGCGCGGACGGACATTCGGTACTCGTCAACAGCTACGTCATCCACAACTCGGGGATTACGAAAGACACTCCCGACCCTTTTGGCGGCGAGATACAGCGCGATCCTGCCACGGGAGAGCCTACCGGCATCTTCAAGGAGAGGGCCAAGGGACTGTTGAATTACGGTGGCAAGCCGGTCCAACGGACGCCGGAGGAGCGCCAGGAGCGAAAGATGCGCGGCTGGCAGGCGGCCTTCGAGCTTGCGAGGAAAAATGGCGTCACGTCGATGCAACTGCCGCCGGGAGGGGACTTCGAGATATATCAGAAGTTCCAGGACATGGGAAAGCTCACGGCGCGGGTGTATATCGGCGGGGTACTCACCGCCGACGAACGGAGGCTTCGACGTTACGCCGAATTGCAGAAGAGATATCCCAGAGACGGCAACTGGATACGATTCGGGTATCTCAAGGGATTCATCGATGGCACACTAGGTTCG
>JARRQQ010000221.1:0-6727 GCA_037381725.1 Sedimentisphaerales bacterium | reverse complement strand
AGCCTGATCCTCCTCAGACCAGGTATCTTCGCAATCGTGTCGAGCAAACCGGCCAGCCGGTCATTTTGCCCTTGGGGCCAATGACGTCTCTTAACGGTCTGGAGACCGTAGGCTCCGAGAAAAACGCCCGTTATTACGATTTCCTTATGTCCGGCTTGCACAAGGGCTTGTGCCTCACGAAGAATGGCCTCGACCGGCTTGCTGTGAACAAGAGGTCTGGTTTTCGGTATTATACAATAGCTGCAACGGCCATCGCAGCCATCTTGTACCTTAAGAAAGGCTCGAGAGTGCTCTTTGAAAGCGGATAAGAGCGGTAGTTTCAAGTCATCATCACATAACTCGTTTTTATACTTGATTTTGAAGGCGTTTTGTGCTCTAATAGAGGGGTTCGGACAGAATTGAGCGTTTCGGGAGACCGGTCCGGCGGCTCCGTGCGGGTGTCGTGCACCCAGAGGAGCCAAGGCGGTATCGTTGCAGGCTAGATCGTTCAATACAGCCGCCAGATGGCGGCGATCCCGAACCAGATGGATGTTCTCGTCTGGGATCCTCAATTCGTGGTTAGGTGCAATGGGCAGGCAGCCGGAAACAATGATGGGAGCGTTCGGACTTTGCCTTCGAGCTTGCCGGATACATTGGCGGCTCTTGGCGGAGGCCGTGTGGGTGACACAGCAGGTATGGACAACGACGACATCTGACCTTGAGGGTGCTGTGGCCGCGCGGAGCCCGAGTCGTTCGAGGTGCTCGCGGATCTGCTGGCTTTCATATTGATTGACTTTGCAGCCAAGAGCACTTATGGAAAAAGTTCTCATCATATGATATACTGTAAACGTGTTTGAATGGATTGACAAGGGTCATTGAAAACTTCGCGAGAGGCACATTATGGCGGCGGAAAGCGGCACCATTTGGGCGATCGACATAGGCAGCAATTCTCTTAAGGCGCTGTCCCTGAGCACGGAACGCGGGGTGGTTGAGGTCGTGGGCTTCGACAACATCCGGCACGAGAAGATTCTCACGGGCGGCGACGTGACCGACGCCGAGAGAGAAGAGCTCATTGCCTTGACCCTGCGCAAGTTTGTCAACAAGTACGATCTGAGCATGGAAGACATTGTCGTTTCCGTGCCCAGCCAGAACAGTTTCGCGAGGTTCGTGAATCTGCCTCCCGTCGAGGCTAAGCGAATTCCCGAGATGGTGAAGTTCGAGGCGGTCCAGCAGATTCCGTTCGGGATCAACGACGTGCAGTGGGACTGGCAGTTGATGAGCGAGCCGGACAGTCCCGAGATCAAGGTCGGTATCTTTGCCATCAAGAACGAAGTGGTCGATTCGGTCCTTGAGCATTTCAACCGGGAGGACGTGCAGCCGAGCTACGTGCAGATGGCTCCGATGGCCTTGTACAATTACCTGCTCAACGACCGTCCGGACCTGGTGAATTCGGATAGCCAGGCCACGGTGGTGCTCAACATCGGAGCCGAGAACACGGACCTGGTCGTCTGCACGAAGTCAGCGGTATGGCAACGATGTATTCTCATCGGGGGCAACGCCTTTACAAAAGCCATTGCGGAAGCCTTCCACCTCAGTTTCGAGAAGGCGGAGAAACTCAAACGCACGGCTCCGGTCAGCAAGTATGCTCGGCAGATATTCCAGGCGATGCGCCCCGTCTTTACGGACCTGGCTTCGGAAGTGCAGCGGTCGCTGGGCTTTTACAATAGCTCCAATCCGAATACGAAGATCGTCAAGATCGTCGCCTTGGGCGGCGGCACGAAGCTTCGCGGCCTGCTCAAGTATCTCCAGCAGACGCTCCAGACTCCCGTCGAAAGGCCGGACACGTTCAAGCGGCTGGCGATGGGACCGGGCGTCTCGCCCGCCAAATTCATCGAGAACGTGTGCGATTTCGGCATCGTCTACGGTCTGGCGCTGCAGGGTCTGGGGCTGGCGCGGATCGAGAGCAACCTGCTGCCCCGCAATATCGCCCGGTCCATGGCATGGGCGAGCAAGGGCCGGTATTTCATCACCGCTGCGTGTATGCTGCTGGCGGTCTCGCTTCTGGCACTGGGGCGAAACGGCTGGGACAGTATGAACTGGGGCAAGAACGCCCCGGTCCGCGCGAGTATCGCCAGAATTGTGAAGGTCAACCAGGACGCCCAGACTAAATACAACACGGCAAAGACGGACGGCGCCGCAAAGGACGCGGCCATCGAAAAAGAGTTCGAGCCGTTCAAATACCGTGAGACCCTTCCGCTGTTGTACGAGACCATTGTTTCTGCCTTGCCCAATGAGAAGAATGATCCCCGGCATGCGGGACTGCACGAGGCGTTCGCGGAGGGTCGCGTGGAAGACATCGAGAAAATTCCTCGCAAGGAGCGGCCGCAAGTATTCATCACGAACATGTCCGCCTACTTCACCAACGATTTGGACAACGGGCAGTTCGGCGGCGCCGATTCGTGGCGAAGAAGCCGCGGGGCTCCCGGAGGCGGGGGAACGGAAGACGGGATGGACGAGTACGAATACGCCATGATGATGGAGGCCGAGTACGGCATGGACAGGGGCGGGTTATACTCGCCGTTCATGCAGGGCCAGACCACGGAAGAGAAGAAGCAGGGATTCGTGCTGACCATCATCGGCTATACTCCTTACGGGGCCAAGATCGCAGAGGTGCAGCAATTGCTGGATCCTCACGGGGTGGACGACGATCCGAACCGCTGGGGATTTGTCACCCGGCTGGCTCACCTTGACGCTCTGGCCGAGGACGGCAACAGTCCCTTCCAGTTATACAAGAAAGAGGACAAGGATCAGTTTGCCTTGGAGATAAAAGAGGTAGACTTGCAGGACGCCGATTCGACGCCGCCGGAGGGAGTCGGTGTGTGGGAAGAACAACCGCCGAAGGAGACCGCCGGGTCGGGGTTCGGGCAGAGCCGGCCCGGATACGTCGGGACCCAGAGCCAGTGGGAACTGGTGGATCCCATGACGGGCGAGAGAATCGACAAGGTTCCCGTTCTGAACGACGAAGGAAAGCCGCTGCTCGTGCAGGGCAAGCCCGTTTACCGCGTGAACGACCATTGGTTCGTTCTGAACGTGAAGCTGGTCTGGAAGGACGCGCCCGAGCCGCCGGAGCAGCCCGGCGCCTCCTTGTACGGCGGGCGCATGGGCGGCAGATTGCCCACCCGACCGGCGGCGCCACCGAGTTCCGGGTCGAGCAGCCGAAGAAGTGCACCGAGTGTCGATGGTATGTGAGCGAGAAGATGAATCTACCGAATTTCAAAGACATCCTGGCGAAACTGAGTGTTTTCAAAAACAACATGGCGCTGCTGGTGCCCGCGATTATCACGTTGGCCGCGATCGTCCTTCTGGTCCCGGCGCAACTGTGGAGCGGCCGGATCAAGCATCGCGTCCAGCAGGACAGCATCCAGAAAGGAGCCTCCGCCATCAAGAGGCTCAAGGCCGAACCGATTTCGGACAAGCAGTACGAGGTCGAGCTGGCGCGCCAGACGGCACGCGCCAACGACGCCAACGAGATCGAGCGTCTGGCCATCGAGACCACGCAGCGCGAGCTTCTGAGCTACGACATCTTCCCGGAGCCCGACCCGAACGCCGGTTTCTCGGCGGTGGTCTTCCGAGTCTTTGGCGAGCGATACCGCGCCGGGATCGACAAGATGATTGAAGACGTGAACGGCCGGGACTGCCCGACTGACGAAGAGCTGCGCCGGGGCATGGAGACGGCCGCCACCACCCGCTCGCGCATGGGTGGCGGAAGATACGGGATGTACGGGGGCGGCGCGGATTCGTTGGGAATGCCGGACCGGCCGGGTATGCCAAGGGGCGGCGGCCTCTACGGAGGAGGCTACATGCAGATGGGCGGTATCAGCAGTCTGGTTCTCGACCAGCTTTGCGAGGCGAGGGCGAAGTCGCTGTTGGTCTACGTCAATCCCGCGGACATCGCCGCCTACGACTACTGGGCGACTTTCGCCTATCAGGGCAAGGATGCGGCGCTCAAGGACTGCTGGTACGGCCAGTTGGGCTACTGGGTGATCGAGGACATTTTTGACACCGTCGCGGCCATGAACGCCGGCCATGAGAACGTTCTGACGGCGCCGGTCAAGCGGATCGAGAGCATTTCCTTCACGATGGGGCTGAAGAGACCTCGCGGAGGCGGCGGGAGTGTCTTCCGAGGCCGCCGAGGCCGGAGGAGATCGACGAACCAGGACCAGCAGGAGAACGCGGACAGACCCATGTACGTTCGTTCGGAGCAGGACGGTCTGACCGAATCGTGCACGGGAAGATATTGCGCCGAGGACAAGGATATCCACGTGATCCATTTCAACGTCGCTTTCGTTGTCAGCGCCACAGACGTGCTGCCGCTGATGGAGGAGTTGTGCAGCGCCAAGGAGCATCGCTTCAGGGGCTATCCCTTCGGCCGGCAGCCGGAACAAACCTTCAAGCACAATCAGATCACGATTCTGGAAAGCAAGATGGGGTTCGTCAATCCGAGAGAGCTCAATCACAAATACTATCGTTATGGGCAGGGCAACGCGGTCGAGCTGGAATTGGTATGCGAATACGCCTTCAAGAAAGAAGCCTACAAGATGCTTCTGCCGCAGCCGGTCAAGGACACCTTGGCCGGAAAGGATGAAGAAGAAAGCTGAGTCTGTCACGGGGCAAAGATCTGATACGGGAAATCGGCTATGATTAAGTTGAGCAGCATAGGGAGCTTCTTCGAGGAGCACGTCGAAAAGATCGTTTTGGTTGTCGTGGGGCTGGTCTGCGTGTGGCTGCTGATCACGCGCGTGATATTCAGTCCCAACGTCGTGGCCTACAACGACGCCAAGCTCAGTCCGAGCGCCGTCGATGGCGAGATTCTAAAGGAAGCTCAGACCTTGCGGCAAACGTCGCGGGTGCCGCCCGATAAGGCGGCGCCATACAAACCGAGGGTGGACGAATTTCTGGCCAAGCTTGATTCGTCCATCGGCGAGCTCGACATTGACTCGAGGGTGATCGCGCCGCGTGAGGCGGTTTCCGCCAACGCCGTCGGCGTCTACAGCCTGCCCCGTATCGGCGAGGTCAATTCAGTCGACGTCGAGCATATCAGAGCTGTGGCTTACGTGCCGATCAACGAGGTCACGGAGCAGAACACGTACGACAAAGCCGGCAACGAGCCGAACGATGTCGACCTTGTCACGGTCGAAGCGAAGTACGACGTCGCGGGGCTGTATGAGCGATTCAAAGAGAGCTTCGTTGACTACGTCGAAGAGCGCTGGGCCGATCCCTGCCTGGCCAAGCCGCTTTTCGCCGCGGTGGATTTGCAGCGCCAGGAGCTGAACGACGATGGCACATGGGGCCAGTGGCGGGACGTTCCGCGAGCGCGGACCGATCCGTACAAGAGACTGTTCCAGATCGTGGAAAACGTGAGTCAGTTGCCCGCCGGGGGTTTGAAAGTGCGAATGCTGCAATATGATTTCAAGCCCGTGCAGATGGGCTTGTTGCAACCTGAAGCTTATCAGTTTGCTACCGCCGATGAAGAGTGGTTTCCGCCGGACCTGCACAAGGAATATAAGAACCTGAAAGCGAAAGAAGCGCTCGAAGAAAAACGCCAGGCCAGGGAGGAAAAGCGGGATGAGCAACTCAGAGACACGACGTCGCAGACGTTCAACACCGGACCGGGAGGACGCCCTGGTGGCAGACGTCAGCAAGGGGCGGGCCGGCCGCAGCGCGGGGGCCTCAGAGGAGGCGGCCTGGGCGGTGACGCGATAGGCATGGGTGGCGATTATGGTTACGGCACCAATACCCGGAGAGGTCGCGGCGGACGGCGCTCGACGAGCACAGCGAACAGCAGGACGGGCAGAACGTCCACGAGGCCGGGCGACAGAGGCCGTTCGACGGCGCGCGGCTCACGAGGCCGGGGAGGCCGGGGAGGAACGGGCGCCTATGACGACAGCTACTACGACTACGGAATGGGCGGGTCGGGAGGACTGGCCGGCCAGAGATACGACCCGATCAACGAGGTTTACGACAAGTACTACAATGACGTTATGATCACCCGACTGACGCAGTTCGAAAAGCTGGATGCGCTGACGTTCTGGGCGCACGACGACACGGTCGAACCGAGGAAGACGTACCGCTATCGTATTCGACTGGGCGTTTTCAATCCGGTCGCCGGGACGGACAAGCTCGATGAGAAGAACCGGCAGCACAAGAACGACGTGATTCTCTGGAGCGACTTTTCCGAGGTGACCAAGCCGGTCAAGATCATGGGCCGACTGTATTTCTTCGCGAACAGCATACGCGAGGCGGACAAGGCGATCTCAGTCGAGGTCTCCAAGCTCGCGTTGGGTCGCTGGCACAGCCACGACTTCTGGGTCCGGGGCGGCGAGGTCATTGGAGAGCCGCTCGAGCCTGAGCCCGAGGCCGACGACAGGACGAGCCGCACGAGCCGCCTGCAGCAGCGTCGCATAGGCATAGGGGTAGGGGCAGGGGCCCCGCCGATGGATCCGCGGTATACTCCCGTGACGAGTAGGAACGACCGGTCGAACGTCCCGACGATCATTGACTATCGCACCGGAGCGGTCATGGTCGACGCTCTGCTCGTGAACGATTGGTCGGGCAGAGGGACTTTGCAGTCCAGAAACTACTACGACATGCTTTACAGCTTCGACGGCGTCAATATCGAGCACATGCCGATAGGCCCGTCGTACAGGCCGCAGGAGTTAGTGGCCGCGGCCAGCCTCATCTCGAAAAA
>JARRQQ010000220.1:0-7318 GCA_037381725.1 Sedimentisphaerales bacterium | reverse complement strand
GGAAAATTGATTGTCCCGGCGTCAGTCCAGTCGCTTTGTCAGCCGATACCGAAACCAGACGCGATAGAAAAGGGTAGTTTATCGCTTGAAGTCGAGCGGGACGTGTCGCCCGAAACGGTCGCTCAGTGGCTCGTTGACAACGGGTTTGAGCGCACCGAACGGGTGGACCTGCCCGGCCAATTCGCACGACGCGGGGGGATTGTGGACATTTATGCTCCCCTGGCAATCAAGACTCAAGACTCAGGACCGAAGACGCGAGACCAAGGTTCGGAGTCGGGCGCGGAGGCGGTGCGGATTGAGTTCTTCGGGGATACGGTCGAAAGCATTCGCGAAATCGACCTCGACACGCAACGGTCGAGTCAGCAGATCGCCAGTATCAAGATCATCTCGGCGGTAAGCGGAACGGAGGCTCGCCAAAGAGAGCTTCTCGTCAACATTCTGCCTGAAGATGCGATCATCGTGTTCGAGGAGCCGGGCGAGATCGAGGAGGTGGCGAAGGTCTTTCTGGACCGGGCCGAAGACGCAAGCCGGCTGTATCGCTGGTCGGACATCTAACGGCCGCACCCGATGATTTTCTCAAAGTCGACGTGCGCAGCGTCCAGCAGTTTCAGCACAAGGCCACGTCCGTATGGTCGGGCCATAAGGCGGCGCTGGCCGAGCTGATAGCGGAGACGAAGCGGGGCAAAGAGGTCCGGCTCTACTGTGAGAGTCCCGCGGAGATCAAGCGCGTTGGGGAGATTATCACAGACATTAACGAGGAGATTCCGGCGAAATTTAAGCTGCTGTTGGGGTTCATCCATCAGGGCTTCGTCATCAACTCGCTCAATACGATTATCGTCAGCCATCACGAGTTGTTCGGACAGTACGCGTTGCGGCGACGTCGCCGGCCCGCGCGGGCGACCTCACCCGTCGATACGCTCAGCGACTTGCAGGAAGGCGACTACGTCGTGCACGCCTCCTACGGCATCGGCAAATACCTGGGCGTGGAGGCCATACGCGAGGAAGGCGGGGGCACGAACGAGTACTTGACGATCGAGTACGCCGACAGCGTGAAGATTCAGGTTTCCGTTCGCAATATCGCCCTGGTTCAGAAGTACATCGGGACCAGCCCGAAGCGGCCGAAGCTCAGCAAGGTCGGTTCGAAGAGATGGCAAAAGCAAAAAGAAAAGGTGGCGAACTCCGTTCACGATCTTGCTCTTGAATTGCTCGACGTGCAGGCAAAACGCCAGTCGGCAGGAGGGATTACATTTGGAAAAGACTCGAACTGGCAGGTCGAGTTCGAGGAATCGTTTCCGTATCAGGAGACGCCGGACCAGACGACCGCCGCCGAGCAGATCAAAGCGGACATGCAGCAACCCATCGTGATGGACCGGCTGCTGTGCGGTGATGTGGGCTACGGCAAGACGGAGCTTGCCATGCGCGCGGCGTTCAAGGCCATCGAGAACGGCAAGCAGGTCGCCGTCCTGACGCCGACGACGGTGTTGTGCGTTCAGCACGGCCGGACCTTCACCGAGCGCTTCGCGGATTTCCCGGTCACCATCGAAGTCCTGAACCGCTTTAAGACCACGAGAGAGGCCAAAGACGTTATCGCCCGGACACGAGCGGGCAAGGTGGACGTGCTGATCGGGACGCACCGCCTCCTGAGTGGTGACATCGGATTCAAGGACCTGGGGCTTCTCATCATCGACGAGGAGCAACGATTCGGCGTCGAGCACAAGGAGAAGCTCAAGCGACTGCGGGTGAACGTGGACATTCTGACGATGACAGCTACGCCAATTCCGAGGACGCTGCACATGTCACTGCTGGGGTTGCGTGACATCAGTTCCTTAGGAACGCCGCCGCTGGACCGGCGAAGTATTGTCACGACGGTCAGCGCCTACAGCAACGAGCTGATAAAGAAGGCCATCTATCGCGAGCTGAATCGCCAGGGACAAGTCTTCTTCCTGCACAACCGCGTCAAGACGATAGAGAAGAAAGCGTGGGAGATTCAAAAGCTCATCGGTGACGCCCGGTTCGCCATCGCCCACGGTCAGATGGCCAAGAGTGAGCTCGAGACGGCGATGATCGAGTTCGTGACGGGCCGGACCGACGTATTGGTGTGCACGACGATTATCGAATCGGGGCTGGACATTCCGAACGCGAACACGATTGTTATCAACGATGCGGACCGGTTTGGTCTGGCGGAGCTGCACCAGCTTCGCGGCCGGGTGGGCCGGTACAAGCACCGGGCCTACGCCTATATGCTGCTTCCGAAGTCACGCTCGATTACGCCATTGGCTTCTAAGCGGTTGAAAGCGATCGAGGAATATTCACATTTGGGCGCGGGCTTTCGGATCGCCCTGCGCGACCTGGAGATTCGTGGCGCGGGCAACATCTTAGGCGCCGAGCAGTCCGGCCATATCCAGACCGTCGGCTACCAGATGTATTGCGAGTTACTCGCTGACGCCGTCAAGAAGATGAAGAACGAGCCTGTCGAGCCGATTCCGACTGCGGTCATCGATCCGGGCTTCGCTACGTACATACCCAGGAACTACATCCCTATCAACCGCCAGCGGATGGACGTGTACCGCAAAATTGCGGTGGCGAGAATCGATGAGGATCTGGAGCAGATAAGGGGTGAACTGACAGACGTGTACGGGCCGGTGCCGGACGAGGTCGAATTGCTCCTGGATCTGGCGGAGTTGCGAATCAGAGCCAGCCGACTGGGTATAAAAAGCATTGTTACTTCCGGCCGGGATTTGATATTCTCCTTTACGGATGACCAGGACGGCAAAGCCGAATACCTTCTCTCGAAGGTCTCAGGCAAAGCCAGGATCGCGGATCCGAGAAAGGCGTACCTGCGCCTGGCCGAGAGCTATTTCGAGCCCAGAACGCTCATGAGCGTGCTACGAAAAATCCTGGTGGAGGATAAGGGCCGCAAGTTAGTGAAGCAAAAAAGCTAATGACATTCGATAAGAAGGAGGCCGAAGATGTTCAAAGGCATAAAACAAATTTCAGCGGCGATATTGGCTGTGTTTTTTGTCACGAGTTTGAGCTGGTCGGCGCCGCAAGCGATTAAGACTCTGGAGATAGGTGACAAGGCGCCGGATTTCAATTTGCCCGGTGTTGATGGGCGCCGATATACGCTTAGTGGTTTTAGCAAGGCGGATATCCTGGTGATTGTCTTTACCTGTAATCATTGTCCGACGGCCCAGGCGTATGAGAATCGGATCAAGAAGCTGGCGGCGGACTATCGTAACAAAGGCGTCGCGCTGGTGGCCATTTCGCCCAACGATCCGAGAGCAATCCGTCTGGACGAATTAGGCTATACGGACATAAGCGATTCGTTCGAGGAGATGAAGCTCCGCGCCAAAGACATGGTGTACAACTTCCCGTATCTCTACGACGGGGACGATCAGAAGGTGTCTCGTTCGTATGGCCCACAGAGAACGCCTCACGTGTTCATCTTCGACAAGGAGCGAACGCTGCGCTACGTCGGCCGGGTCGATGATTCGGAGAAGCCGCAATTTGTGAAATCCGAGGATGCGCGCCGGGCGATCGATGCGTTGTTAGCGGGACGGGCCGTTCCGGTCGCAAAGACGCCGACCATCGGATGTTCGATCAAATGGTCCGGTAAGCGCGAGTCGGTCAAACAGGCTTTCGAGAATTGGGCGAAGGAAGACGTTACCCTGGAGACGATCGACCTGAAAGACGTCCAGAAGCTGATCAGGAATGATTCCGGAAAACTCCGGGTGATTGGTCTGTGGGCAAGCTGGAGCCGTCCGAGCGTGGACCAATTAGCGGAGCTTGTTACAGCTAACCGGATGTACCGTCGTCGGGGTTTCGAGTTGATAACGATCAGCATCGACTCGTTGAGCCGAAGGAACGTGGTTCTTTCGCGGCTGAAACAACAGCAGGCTTCGTGCTGGAACTACATCTTCGATGCGCAGGACACCTACGCGCTCATGGCGGCGGTCGATAAGAATCTGCTTGGGGGCATTCCTTATATCATCGTCATTCGGCCGGGCGGCGAGGTCGTCTATCGCTCCCTTGGAGTAGCTGATCCGCTCGAACTCAAGAAAGCCATTGTCGGATACCTGGGCCGCTATTACAAATGACGGCGCAAGAACGAGGGGCGCGACCTTTTGCGCCCCTTTGACCGTGCCGAGAAATGACGGATGCAATTGGGTCACACCCTACCGTCTTCCTCCCGTATACCCGGTGATGTAGACCGTGTCTTCGCCGTACCAGGACTGGGCTTTCTTGAGTTTTCCAACCACCCTCAGTTGGAGCGGTCCACGGTCGGACATTTTCTTGGCCCGCGCCGATTCGGCCACGGCGTTCAACAACTCCATCTTGTCAAACACGGCGATCACCTTAGCCCTCGTGTCTGAGCCGTAGACAATTTGACGAGTCGCCTCGATCTGACCCGAGAAAGGTTCGAGCAAGTAGAGTGTCGGCGGCACATCTTCGACGTCGTCCCGCCCGATTCCCTCCGGCAGGATGGCGGTCGCCTGGATTTCATAGTTGGCGTCGTTGTCCCTGATGAGTTGGGGAAGAACGTTGAACGACTGAGCCTGTATCGGCTCCGTTCCCGTGTCGATCTGGTTATCGTCCGGCGGATTCTGCGATTCGTCCGTCTGATCGCTCGTGACCTTGGCGGTATTGACGATGATGGTGTCCCGCGGCACGTCGTCCTTGATTCTCACGACCAGCGTCATGCACGTCGAAGACTTGCCCGGCAGCGATTTGTACGACCATGTATACGTGTGTGACTTCTCGTCATACCGACCGTAGTCTTTGTCGCCCGTAGCCGATACGAAGGTGACCTCTTCCGGAAGCCAATCGACCACGGCCACGTTGGTCACGGCCACGTCGTTGTCGTTGTCGACGCAGATATTGTAGGTAACCGTCTCGCCCGGCGCCGCGTACAGGACTCCGCCGACCACGTCTCCGACGATTTCCTTGCTCACATTGAGTGGTCTGAACTTCGTTATGGCCTCGGCGCTCGCCGTTATGGGGCGCGTCTCATCACTGTCGATCGTTACGTAATTCATGATGCTCTGGGCCGAAGGAACGTCCTCGTTCACCCTGACGACCAGCTCGAGGTAGGTCCCCACTTTGTCCGATAAGGTTCCATAGAACCACGTGTACGTGTGCGTTTTGGGATCGTATTGTCCGGACTCGCGGTCATCCACTGCCTTGACGAAGCTGACTTCCGGGGGCAGCACGTCAATCAGCGTGACGTTGTGAACCGGCTGCTCGCCCGCTATATTGTCGAAGTAGACTTCGTACGTGATCGTCTCATTCGCGGAGACGAGCGGTATCTCGCCTTCCGCGGCTCCCACGATGCTTTTGCGGAGAGTGAGCGTATTTTCGTACGTGATGGCCTCGGCGCTGGCCAGCGAGGTCGGCGTCTCGTCACTGTCAACAATCACGGAATTGGTGATAGTCGTGTTCGGAGCCACATCCTTGTTCACTCTCACGTTCAAGTCCAAGGTCATCACCTCTCCCTGCTCCAGGGACGGGAACGACCAGGTGTACGTGTGGTCGACGGCATTGTACTTTCCAGCCGGCGTATCCTGGCCAAGACCGACGAAACTCACCTCCTCCGGCAGATAGTCCACAACCGAAATACCCGTGACGGTGAAATCATTGTCGTAGTTGTCGAAGCGGATCGTATAGGTCATCGGGTCATCTGCGTCGACCCGGGCAACCTCTCCCTCCGGGACTCCCGCGATGGTCTTGCTCAGATTCAGTGTGTTGCTTTCCACGACCACCGCCAGGCGCGCCGTCGTTGGCGCCGTTTGATTGCTGTTGATCGTTACATTGTTCGTGAGGACCGTGTCGCGCTCGACGTCCTTATCCACGGTGACCGTCAGCTCCAGAGTCTTCGATGTTCCCGTCGACAGGGACGGATACAGCCATTCGTAGGTATGCGACAGGGGATCGTAGTGCCCGTTGACCTGATCGTCATCGGCTGAGACGAAGGAGACCCGCTCCGGAAGTTGGTCCGTGACGATAACGTCCGTGGCGGTGAACTCGTTGAAGTTCTCAAAGTGGATGCCGTAGGTGATCGTGGTGCCCGCGCCGACGGACGGCATCTCGTCGTCGCCGGTCACGCCGCTTCCGCCTCGGACGAGCGTCTTTTTGAGATTCAGCGGATTGTAGCCGATGTCCTTGCCTGGAACAACCAGGCCCGTCGGATTGCCAATGTGCGGCACGATGTCGATCTGGTTGAGCGCGGTGTCGAAGACGAGGATGTTGTCTCCTCCGGGCTCATTGTTCACGCCCGTGTCCAGATAGACGTAGCCCGTATGCGGATCCACGCCGAGACCCATGACGCCCGCGTCAGGCTCGACCTGGACCTCTTTCCTGGTTCCCGTGGCCAGATGATATTGCGTCAGGTACATGTTGCCCGCGTAGCCGCCGCCGGTGTAGAGGTAGCCCCTGGCGACGCCCAGCGCAATGCTGATGGCGACACGGTTAAGCTTGATGTTCTCAACGCGCTTCCAGTCGGACGTCCTATAGACTTTGACCGTGTCGGTCCCGTTCGCCACGTAGAGCAACTCGTCGATCTCGTTGAGAGCGATCCCGAAAGCGGTCGCGCCTGTGAGAGTGAACGGTGAGCCCGGCGCGTGAGTCAGCCTCTTCATCTCCGGGTCCCAGTCGTACACAAACAATTTGTCTTGGCGACGATCGACGCAGTAGAGCAGCTTCTTCTTATGGTCGTAGACAATGCCGGCCAAGTCCGTGGCGTCCGGCGCGATCGTTGTCCCCTCGTCCGTCATCGTTCTTGCATCGAGCAACTGAATGACGTCGGAGGCTTCGTACGTGATGAAGAGAAACGCGCTATCCGTGTCGATCGTGATCCCAACGGCGCCGAGCATCCTGTGAGGGATATCATACTCGGCCTGGAACGTCAGCGTGCCGTCGTCCGCGATGCCGTATGCCTGCACGGGTTGCGTTTGATCGAGACTGGCCCCCTTGATGTCCGCGATGACGTACAGTGACTTCGCACCGGCGGTTGACGGGATGGCGGCGAACAACAGGGTGGTTAGCGCGAGGACGAGAAATGACTTGGCTGGTACACAATTCTTTCCGCTTTTTCTTCTCATGGTCGAGTTCCCGCAAAATAACGTCTCTTCCTTACATTGGGTGCACGGTCGCCGATAACCGTCCATTCCCATCTCAGCCGAGCTCCTATGGAGGGGCCGACTGAGCATAGCGTGGGAGAAAACACGCAGGAAAAAGAAAGGCGATATCCCCCCACAGTCCGCATCTATTATAGTATAAACCATTTACGTGCTTCTGTCAAGGGCAAATGCCGCGGCCGGGC
>JARRQQ010000219.1:0-6769 GCA_037381725.1 Sedimentisphaerales bacterium | reverse complement strand
CGGTCCTGCCTCGCGCCGTCACTGACGCCGAACATCTCGCCGCCGTTAAAGAAATGGCCATCGGCAACGACAACGTCCGACCCGCCCAGATATTGGTTTTGCCGGAGACGAAAATAAAGGAGCTTGCCGTCCGTTTGATCGAAAGCCGCCGGCACGGCTCGACCGGTCGGCACGAACAGCGTATTGTCCCACGCGGCCAGATAGCCCTGGGAAGCAATGCCGCTCTTGGCCCGAGCGGTCGGATGAGGCTGGTCCATCTCGATCCCGCCGGATGCGTCGTTGCACCAGCGCACCGCGCCGTCGGCCGGATTGATCGCGTAGATGAAGATTCCCTCGGTCGGCCAGATGCCGGCGCCAAAGCAGAGCACGTTGTCCGCCACCACGGGCCCTCCCCTCGCCGGCCAGCGCGAGATCATCCGGTCATTGCCCAAGAGCATATCGTCTTTCGGCCCGCCGCGCAATTTCCACAGCAATCGACCATCGTTCGCGGCGAGACAGTACAGATAGCCGTCGTCGCTGGTTACAAACAGCCGATCCCGCCAAGCGACCGGCGCGAATCGCACAGGGCTGTCGGTAAAGAACGTCCAGAGCGTCTTGCCCGTGACCGCATCCAGAGCGTACACCTTGCCGTCGGCGGAACTGCCATAGTAGAGCACTCCGCCGGCGACCACCGGCTGATACGCGCGATCGAACTGCTGTCGGTTGCGGGTCGGCCAAGCCGGTCTCGGCGCGTGGGGCGATTGGTAGGTCCACCGCAGCGAAAGCCTCTCAGGCAGTGGCTCAGGTGTATAGCCGCTTCGCGCAGGGTCCGCTCGATACATCGGCCAGTCAGCGCTCTGCACGCCGGTGACGAGCAGCAACCAGATAATCACTGTGAGAATTATCCTGTCCACGTCGGTCCGAAGCATGTAATCACCTTCCCTCTTCTGAGATTCGATGCATGGCTATGTGGGGATGCGCGGGTCAGACGATCTACGACCCGGACAGCAAGCTCAGCCCGCCGGCGGCGGCGGGGGCCGGTTCTCAACTCCTTGGCCCCCCGGGCACGAGGGAATCTCACGCCCGCCTCGGGCAAGTGACCTGGAGCGGTCGGACGAAGTCACGCGGCAGGCCCACACAAGGACAATCTCATGCGGGCCTGTCCGGCATGTCTTCCTTTCTCCCAAAGTCAGACCATGTCTTTTAGATTCTTCAGCGGTCGAATCTTCACGACGTTCCTCGCCGGCTTGGCTTTGAACATCGTCTCTTCACCTGTGAACGGATTGATACCTTTGCGAGCCTTCGTGGCGGGCTTTCGCTGGACCATCAACTTCATCAAGCCGGGGACGGTATATGCGCCCGGGCCGCTGCGGCCGAGACTCTTCTTGATCTGCGAAGCCATCGCATCAAACACCCCGTTCACATCCTTCTTCGCCAATCCCGTCGCATCGGCGATGCCCGATACGATCTCACTCTTGCTCATCGGCTTGGCAGGTGCTTTCGTGTTCGCCATAACATATACTCCTTTTGTTAAAATTTGGAAAATTGAATCCTTCAGGCTACGGCTTCCACCGAGCCAGACTCCTTAACAACTCCCGACTACTATACGGGAGAATGCGCGACTGTCAAGCATAGCAAAATTTTCGATAATTAATATAGCAGCCGAGGAACCCGAGGGCCAGCCTCATGGAAACCCTACAATCGCATTAGCCGAAGGACCAATCCGCACGCGTTGCCTTTTGCATGCAGAGTCTTTTCGTGTTATAAGGAGGACGCAAGACCGGGCAAAGTATGGGTTGCAGAAAGTGAATCTTATAGAAGAGGACATTGAGCGTGCCAAGGAGTATTCCAAGCGCAGGATTCAGGCGGCGATCCTTCAATTCGTTCTGACAGCGGCTTTCCTGGCGATCGTCGTGGTCTCAGGAACATCGACCTACTTGAGGGACGTGGTTGCCGGTTGGACTCGGAATTACTACCTGCAGGTCGGCCTGTATGCGGTGGTTCTCGTTTGCGTCTTCCGGCTGCTCTTTCTGCCTCTTGATTTCTACCAAAGCTTTGTACTCGAACACAAGTTCGGTCTGTCCAATCAAACCCTGTTTCGGTGGGTAATGAGAAGCCTGAAAAAAGGACTGGTATCCTTGCCCCTTCTGCTTTGCGCCGCTGAAGGACTCTATTTTTCGCTGAGGCATTTCCCGCGTCACTGGTGGTTGCTGGTCACGGCGGCCTGGCTGCTTGTGACCGTTATTCTCAGCAAGATCGCACCGATCCTGATCATTCCATTGTTCTACAAATGCCAGCCATTATCGAACGACGAGCTTCAGAACATCCTGATCCAATTGGGCACCAGATGCGGCGTCCGCGTCAAGGGCGTCTTTGAGATTCAGCTAAGCAAAGAGACGAAGAAAGCGAATGCCGCGGTCGCGGGATTTGGAAAGGGGCGGCGGATACTGTTGGGTGACACCTTGCTGACAAACTACTCCGCGGACGAAATCGAGGCGGTCTTTGCCCATGAGTTGGGGCATATCCGCCTGCGGCACACGTGGAAGATTCTCGCCTTCGGTACAGCGGTCGCAATGGCTTGCTTCTACCTGACATCTCTGTTGTTCTATGTGACGGCGAACCGCGTGGGCATCGGCAATGTCCACGATGTCGCCGGTCTCCCTCTCCTGCTACTTCTCTTGCTGCTAGTGGGGTTCGTTCTCGTGCCCATACAGAACGGATATTCACGGCACCTGGAAACGCAGGCCGATTTGTTCGCCCTCGCTCACACCGCTGACAGTTGCAGTCTGGCCTCGGCACTCACAAAACTGAGTGTCCAAAACCTGAGCGATCCCTCGCCTGGCAGACTCGTGGAATTGTTTCTTTACGATCATCCGCCCATTGCGAAGCGAGTGGCTTATTGTCGTGACAAAAGTGAAGCATAGACCGGGTTCATACCGTTTGGAGAGCATGTTGTATGAAAAACGCGACACAAGACAATTCGTCATACGGGACGTCCGGCGCCAGGCTGGCATCAATCGACGCACTGCGCGGCTTCGACATGTTCTGGATCATTGGAGGTGGCGCGCTCTTCGCTAGTATGGCAAAGGTGTGGGAAAATCCAGTCACACGAGTCGTCCAAGAACAACTCCGACACGTTAGCTGGGAAGGCATCCATTTCGAGGATCTGATCTATCCTCTGTTTCTGTTTATCATCGGTGTAGTATTGCCGTTCTCTTTAGCTCGTCGAACGGAGCAAGGCCAGAAGCCCTGGAGGCTCTACCTGCACATTCTCAAGCGGTCCCTTGTCCTGATCTTGTTGGGTTCCATTCCGCGGGGCGTCTTGACTTTCACACGCTGGCCTATGCTGGGCGGCGTCCTGGAGCACATAGGGGTCTGCTACTTCTTCGCCACGTTGCTGGTGATGTATACCAAATGGCGAACCAGAGCGATCATTGTGCCGGCTTTTCTCGTACTCTATTGGCTGGCCCTCATCCTGATCCCGGTCCCGGGCCACGGCAGCGGCGTGCTCACCGAGGAGGGAAGCCTGGGGTCTTATATTGATCGGTTCTTCATTTCGGGCAAGCTCTGGAATGAAGGCCCTACCTCTGTTCTGTCCGGCGTTGCCATCATTTTGTGGGGCTCATTGGCGGGTGAATGGTTGCGAACCAACCGTCCGGGCAACCGCAAGGCCGCTGCGCTGGCTCTGGCGGGTGTAGCCGGCATTGTCCTGGGCTATCTCTGGGGACTCTCATTGCCGATGATAAAACGAATTCTCTGGACTAGTTCCTACGTCACCTTCGCATGTGGCTGGAGTATGCTGCTTCTGGCAACGTTCTACTGGGTGATCGACGTGAAGAAGTACCGCAAGTGGGCACTGTTCTTCATTGTGATTGGAATGAATGCCATCACCATATACTTCTTGCAGCAAATTGTTGACTTTAATGACATTGCCAACCTCCACTTCAGGGGCATTGCCGAACACTTAGGAATCCTCATGCCGCTTGTGCTTGCCGCCAGCGTACTGGCTCTGAAGTGGTTGTTCCTCTGGTTTCTCCACAAACACAAGATATTTTTCAAATTGTGATGTCTGGAAGGACGCGGACCCTCATTTATTCGTGCGAGTTTCGCTCGCTACTGTTCGGCTTTATTCGGTTTACGGGGCTAAATGGGATATCTCAGCCTTCGAGACGTCTGTGCGCTATTTGCGTAAATCACTTGTAACGCCCTCGAAAGTAATGTTCAATAGAATCAGTCTCAAGGGATGAAAGCTTTCGACGGTTGTGGATCTCATTTGGAGGATTTTGCGGTATGACGGGCCACCGTCACAGGGGATTTACCTTAATAGAGCTTTTGGTTGTGATTGCCATCATAGCGGTACTCATCGCTATATTGGTCCCGTCCTTGAATCGCGCCAGAAAGCAGGCGAAATTTATCGGCTGCAAAGCCAACCTCAAATCCTACGGCATGATGGCTTTCATGTACGCCGATGATAATGATAGCGTGATGCCCAATGCCTGGACCAGTTTCTACAGTCAACGAACCTATCGCAACGAACCTCACCGGTACTGCCGCTGGCACAATCCCGATTGGGACCTCGAAAAGCATCCCGAGTACGCCGGCCCTTTTTGGCCCTACTTGAAAGGCAAAGATATTCACATTTGTCCGGCCTTTCCAAGAATCGCCAAGTTGTTCGGCACGCGTCATCCCGAGCACGTCGAGGGCGTTCCCGTTGTACCGAACTACAACTACTCCATGAATTCTTATCTCAGCGACAAGAAAATTACCAGCATCAAGCGTCACGCCGAGATTTTCTTCTTCGGCGAGGAGAATCTGTGGATCACCGCACCCTACAATAGTTATGCCTTCAACGACACCGCCTGCTGCGTATATCAGAAGTGGGACAGTTTCGGAACGTTTCATCTGGCCCGGCATGGGGATATGGAGGATGGTGTGGTGAACGCCGTATTCCTGGACGGCCAAGTCAAGACCGTCCATCGAGTAGATTCCTGGCGTTATTGCGCCCCAAACGGCCAGAGTTTGTCACCCATAGGGAACTAGTCACCTCTATTGTCATGTTTCCGTGGAGTGGAAAGGAGAGAGTTATGAAGAGGCTCAGTTTTTCGCTCTTGATTGTGACGTTGACACTAGAGGTACAAGCGGGTGTTCCCGCACCCAAAGGCGCGTGGGAGTTCGCACTGTCTGCTCTTGAAAGCGCAAAGGGCCGTCCGTCTTTCGGTGCCGACAACGCTCTCGTCCCAAGCACCCATTGGTTTGGCCGGATCGACGACGTCCGCAATTGCATCAACACCGGTGGAGAAACGAGGTTAGCTTAGGGTACAGTTCCAAATAGTGTTCGTAGCGGCTTTCGTATACCTCTGATTTCCCGGCGTTTGGTGTGATTGTTCGGTCTATCCCAACGGCCTCGTGAACGGCGGAGGGTAGGTTCTCGTAATTGGCCGTGCCTTGTGAAGCGAGAATTGCCGCGCCCAGGCAGGCGGCCTCGGTGACTCGAGGGACGCGCAGAGGTATTCCGCAGATGTCGGCCTTGAGTTGGAGCCAGAGAGCGCTGCGCGCCCCTCCACCAACGGCATGCAATTCCTCGATAGCAATTCCTGCTTTCTTGAGAAGATCAAGATTGATCCGCAGCTCGAAGGTCAGACCTTCAAGGATTGCCTTCGCCAAATCGGCCTGCGTCGTACCAAACGTCATCCCCAGAAAGACACCTCGCGAAGTTGTATCCAGCCACGGTGTACCGCTTCCGGAGAAATGCGGCAGGACCATAAGATCGGTGGGACCGGGTCTAGTGTCCGCCAGCATCAAATCATAGGCGTCACTGCCTGTCTGTTGAGCGTCAATCAGCTTATCTCTACACAGTGTATCTCTGAACCACCGCAGCAGAAGTCCGCCGCTGTGGTTCAGGGTCATTGCCAGATACAGCCCCGGAACCACGTGGCGATATATGGAGATATTACCGCGGCGGAGCGACTCACCCAGCACGGGCGATGACATGGCAACCTCGACGACCTCGGCCGTCCCGGTAGAGACCATGGCCAGCCCCGGCTCGATCACACCGCTGCCCAATGCCGCACAAGCCTGGTCGTGACCGCCACTGGCGACCAGGACCTCACCTTCAATTCCCAGCCGGGCGGCAACAGCACGGTCAAGCGCTCCGACGACACCCCCATCGGACGGTGACAATTCAGACAACCGCTCGACCTCGATTTCGCATCTTTCAAGTATGCCCTCGGCCCAGCAAGCCCTCTGGAGATCGTACATCTGTGTACGTGAGGCCAGACAGTGACTTATTGAGGCCTTGCCCGTGAGGCGTCTGAGGAAGTAATCTTCGTAGAGCAGAAACTGATCCGCTGCCTCCCACACGCCCCGCTGATGTCTCTTCAGCCAAAGCAGTTTCGTGACGGTGTTCATCGTGTGCATGGGCATCCCGGTCCTGTTGAACAAGACGTCGGCGTCGATTGTTTCCGCCAGCCATTTGTTCTCGTCGGTCGTGCGAGTGTCCATCCCGAGAATGGCGTGTCGCAGTGGGCGGCCCCGTCTGTCAACGGGGATCACGGCTTCACCCTGGACCGAAAGCGCCATCGCCCTGGGTGGATCAGATTTGCACCGACTGACGGCTTCGGCAAGTGAGTCGATAGCCAGGCTCCAGACTAATTCCGCATCCTGCTCGGCCCATTGCGGCTGGGGCGTCAAGATTGGGTATTCTCTCATGCCCCGCCCGAGGATTCTCCAACTCTGGCCGAAAACGATGGCCTTGCAGCCGGTTGTTCCAATATCCAGTCCAATTACAGAC
>JARRQQ010000218.1:3766-14543 GCA_037381725.1 Sedimentisphaerales bacterium | reverse complement strand
ACTCGTCGGTTTTGGTCCTGGGTTTATCGCATCGCCCAAAACAAGGTCAAGGACAACCTGCGGCGGTCCCGGCTCCAGACCTCGGGCAACGCCTGGCTTCGCGCTCAATCCGGCGACGGCCAAGCCGATGGCAACGTTCTCGACGCCAAGATTCGCGAGGAAAAGCTTCAGCGGCTCTCACGTCTGATCGAGCAGCTCGGCCGGCAATACAAGGACGTCCTGCGCCTTCGCTACTACGAGCAGATGCCCTATACCGAGATCGCATCCATGACACACACGACGCCGGAAAAGGTACGGGCGAGATTCCACCGCGCCAGAAAGCGGCTCAAAGCCCAAATGCAAGATGATACGCAACAAGGGATGGCGGTCGGCGTGTGAGCAAGCCTGGATCGAAGCGCGAGATCGGTCGCCGGATTTCCCATTGATACAAATCCGAATACCGAATGCCAACTTGTGAAGGTGGATATCCGGTTATCAGGGAATCAGGTTGCCGATATCAGGATTTCAGGTTACCAGGAATCCGCATTGCTTCCACAATTACCTGATACCCTGCTTCCCTGATGACCTGCATCCTGATAACCTGATACTCTGATCGCCGCCTCGAGTATTCCAGTCCTTTTCCTAACCCGGCGTCTTCACGGCCGAACTCACGCGGGCCAGAACTCTCGCAGGTACTCGATACTCCGGCGGGCAATGGTTTCGGGATCGGGATCGTACTTGAAGACCTCAACACTCAACCACTTGTCCCAGCCGATCTCGTTAATCGCCTCGGCGATCGGAGCGTAGTCCACCTCGCCCATCCCGGGGCCGTATAGGTTCGGGTCGTTGACGTGAAAATGGCCGACGTCCTCCACCTTAAGCGAGCGGATAATATCCGGCACGGGCGTCGGTTCCGAGCACATCGCCTTGACGTCCAGATGAATCTTGAAGTTCGGATGGTCAATCTGGCGGACCATCTTCATCCCCTCGGCGACCGTGTTGACAAAATCGGTCTCCGCGGGCGAGAGCGGTTCGAGACAGATGGTCAGGCCCAACTGACCCGCCTGGTCCATGACGGAGCTAAGCAGATCGACGGCCCGTTTCCACGCACCGTCTTTGGTCTGGCCCTCGACGATGCTCCGCTGCTTCGGTGAGCCGAGCACCAGGACCTTGCCGCCCAGATCGGCGCATAAATCAAGGAGGCAGGACAAGTAGTCCCTTGTCCTGCCCCAGACTTGATTATCCGTCGTGGTCATGTGCAATCCGGCCGGGCCGGCGAAAAGCCAGTGCAGCCCGACAGTCTGAAGGCCGTGGTCCTTGATGATTTGCCGGACCTCTTTGCGCTGCTCGGCGCTGACCTCCTCCGCTGAAGGCGCCAGCGTAAACGGCGCGATCTCCAGCCCGTCATAACCCAGCTTGCGGACGACCGAGCAAACCTCAGCCATCGGCCGGCGTTCAAACATCTCGTTGCACAAAGCTAACTTCATCAGACTTGATCCGGCACAGTGAACGGCTCGCGGTAGTTGCGCTTGAGGTACATGTTCGCCATCTCGCTGTAATCGCCGACGTACTTCTCCTGCTGCGCATCCATCGTCAGCATCGGGCCTACGGTGATCGGCTCTTTGTTCAGATCTACCTCATTGGCGGCCAGGTGCTCGAGCATCCTGTCGAACGAATCCATCATATCCGAGTTGTCGCCGATGGCCTTCTTAATCTCATCGGGCGTCGCCTTCTTGCCCAGACGGTAAGAGGTATTGGCCATGTGGCATAGCGAAGCCGAGAGGTGTCCAACTTCGATGTCGGCGTTCAGCTCACTGCGATCGTGGTCGCGCACGGCCTTGATGAAGTTCTCGTGATGCCCGGCGCCGCCGCGGCCGACAAATTGCTTAATCTTCTTACCATGATCGTCGTAGATCCAGCCGCCGGCATCGCCACAGGCGAAGTAGCCGCCTTCGCACTGCACGAAGTCGCCGATGCTAACCCCGGTCCTTCGATAATTGTCCATGTGGCGGACGCCCTTCTGGGCGGGCAAGCCGCGCACCTCGAAGATCAACGGTGCCGGCTTGTAGTCGAAGTATGCGATCTGCGTGTTGGCGGTCTCACCGATGTCGTCGGTCTGGCGGCAACCGAACCGCCCGCCAATGCTGAAGCAGTGCCTGGGCAGGCCCGGATCACCCAGCGCCCAGCGTCCGATGTCCATCTCGTGGGGACCCTGGTTGCCGATGTCGCCGCACCCGGTGTTCCAGACCCAATGCCACACATAATGAAGCTGCGTTCGATTCAGCGGCATCATATCGGCCGGACCACTCCACAAATTGTAATTAACGCTGTCCGGGACGGGGATCGGGCCGTTCGTTCCGTGCACAATGCCGTTCGTACCGGGGCCACGCTTCTTGTAACAAAAGCCGCGAACCCACTTGACCTTGCCGATGTGGCCTTCACGAATCCACGCAAACGCCGCCGGATGGGCCTTGGACGAGCGCTTCTGCGTGCCGATCTGCACGATGCGGTCGTACTTGCGGGCGGCCTCCACCATCTTACGGCCTTCCCAAATCTCGTGCGACGCGGGCTTTTCGATGTAGACGTCTTTGCCCGCCTGGCAGGCCCAGACGGTCGTCAGCGCGTGCCAGTGGTTCGGCGTGGCCGAGGTAATTGCGTCGATGTCCTTGCGGTCGAGCAGCCTTCGCATGTCGGTATAGCCGTCCACCTTGATGCCCTTGTCGGCGAAGTACTTGACCCGCCCGTCGACGTGGGCCTGGTCCGCGTCACAAACGGCCACGTAGCGCACGCCGGGAATCCCACTGAAGATGCGTGTATGATAGCTTCCCTGCCCACCAACACCAATGGTGGCGAGACGAATCTCGTCGTTGGCCCCCAGCACGCGCGTGGCCGGTCCCGCCATCGCCAGACCGGCGCCAACCGCCATCGTACCTTTCATAAAATCTCTACGACTTAGCTTACTCATAATGCTTCTCCTATATAACGTGTTTTGACCTATTTCGTCGCGGCGTACTCGCGGTAATGCTCGGCGACCTTGCTCTGCTCGTTATCGCCTTCATGGAAGTAGAAGCGATATTTGAACGTCACGCTCTGCCCGGCCGGGATCACCAGATCGCCCGTGCCTTTAGGCTTCCTCTCGAAATAACTGACACCGAACGGGTTGGCCGCAAAGAGGCCGTAGTCCCGAACGTGCCACCACGTGGGATGCCGCGGATTGTCCGGGTGATCGAAGATGGCCACGCCTACGGTCCGGCCGTCAACCGGTCCGTAGTAGTCGCACCACGCCGCCCGCTTGCCCCAGGTCGTGCCGTCGGCGTCGCCGGCGCTGTTGATGATATGGCCTTTGCCTACCTTGCCTTTTAGCCGCATGGTCGGCGCCAGACGAATCGCCATCGAGCCTTCCTTCGTATCGCCCATCGTGACCTTCCCGTTCGAGGCGTGGATCGTGATCTCCCAGTCCATGATCCGCCCGTCCGGCCTATTGTAAAACTTGTGGCTCCGCGTGTCGGTGCAGACAACGGTGCCGTCCTTCGCCACGTACTTGTCCTTTGAGACGATCTCGCCCGTCTCGGCGCCCGAGCTGATCTTGAGGAAGCCGTCATGGACGACCTTGCCGGAATTGGCGCCTTCGCCCCAGAAATCGTTCCCGTTGATCTCGCCGTGCGTATACCACAGGCTCTTGTGGTGGACGTGGTCATGCACCTCGTCCGGATTGATGTCCTTCATCGGCCAGTTACGAACAACCAGCTCGCCTTCCGGCCCGTACACCGGGTAGAAGTAGGGCCTCGGCACGTCCTGGTAGTTGTACTCGGTGAACAGCTCGCCGTTGATCTCGACCCGCAGCTTGTCACCGACCTGGTCGATCTTGACGCCGCCCGCCGCGGACGAGCCGCGAGAGGCTTTAGCCTTGGCCACCATCTGCTCGAAGACTTTACGCTGCTCGGCCAGAGCCGCGACGCGGTCCGGCGGATCCGTGCGGGCCTCAAGCAGAATCCACCCCTTGTAGTTCATCCCGACGAATAGATTCATAAGCTCCTGGTAAGGATAACTGCCGATGTTCAGCTCGCGCACGTGGACCGTATCGCCGAAGCGATCCTTGACCAGGTTGAAGTTGTACTCCAGCCCTTTGCCCTCCAGGTCTTGCCCATTGCAGTTCCAGCAGATGCCGACGTTGGGATGGGTGGCCACGTCCATGATCGCCTTGATGATGGGCAGCCGGGAGCAGCCTCCGTGCACTTCCAGGCGAATCTTCTGGCCGTACTCGGCGCCGTAGCGGCCCAGCTCATTGAGCGACTCGCCGATCTGCCGGATGGTCTTTTCCCGCGGTACGTTCCTGGGCAGGTCGTTTGGTTTGACTTTGACGCCCAAGCCGCCGCAATCATGCGAGAGCCTGACGTAAGCCTTGGCCCCTTCCATGTCCTTCGCCAGCCTGTCCTTCTCGGCGTAATGAAAGGCAAAGTTCGTCCCGAGGCCGACCAGGATTACGGGACTATCGTCGAAACGCTTCTTCACGTCTCGGCGCTGTGCGGCGGTCAGGTTCGATTCGACGCCGTGGGCGTGCTGGGTTCGCAGCTCAACGCCCAGCACACGGGTCTTTTCACAGTTTGCTATGACCGTCGGCAGGTCCCAATCGCGGCCCCAGAGATAGGTCACCAAGCCAAACCGCATTTGGCCCGGCATATCCATCGACGGCGCCAGCCTAGCCAGCGGCCCGGCTACCAGGGCACCGGCTCCGAAAACCAACGAGCCCCTCAGAAAATCACGGCGGGTATGTATGATTGTGCTCATCTTGTCCTCTTTCTCTAAATCGCTAGTTACATTGTGCAAAACAAACGTGTAGGTGGTGCAAGCCGAAGACCGGCTGATTCCCGATGTTCCGACCAGAGGGCGCTGATGCTGGCATTTTGTACCATCCTCATGGATAATCAAAAGTATCATTCTCCTCGTTTTGAATGCCCTTGTCAAACGATTTTCGGGAAAATCTGAGGACGTGCTGAGTGCCTAAAATTCAAAGTGACCAAAGTGCCTAACGTTGAAGCCCCCCGAAACACTTTAGTTCACGTTAGGCATTTTAGCTCACTTTAGGCACTCTCGCCTCTCTCGCTATCTCCAGCAGCCTATGGGCGATCTTTACGTCTGCCTGCGGACGGGCGATGGCTTGGCAGGCCTGGGCCATCCGTTGCCGTTTCTCATCATCTTTCATCAGCTCTTCCATCTCCTCCCACAGCCATTCGGCCCTGTCCTTCTCATCGGGCAGGTCGTCCACGATGATCGCCGCCCCGGCCTCAACCAGCGTGCCGGCATTGAGATACTGGTGACGGTCCCTGTGGTACGGGTAAGGCATGCAGATACTCGGCGTCGCTGAGGCGGCATATTCCGCCACGCTGACCGCCCCGCTTCTTCCGATCACCAAGTCCGCCGCCGCCAGCAGGTTCGGCATGTCATCGAAATATGCCAAGACCCTGTGGCCGATTCGGGCGACGCCGTACTCGCTCGTGACGTGGTCATGATTTGCCATCCCCGTCAGGTGCACGATCTGCCAGGTCTGCGAAAAGGCATTCAGTTTTTCCAACAGTGAACAGATCGTCGTGTTGATATGCTGAGCGCCGCTCGATGCGCCCGTGATGAGCAGAGTCTTCTTTTCTTTGTCGAGGTTCAGTTGCTCTCTCACCGCATCCGGATCGGTTGAAGCGAATCCACTTCGCAAGGGACAGCCGACCACGTTGGCTTTCGTTCCTCGCCCGGCGAAATACCGGCCCGTCTGGTCGAACTGCACGAAGATCTCCCCAGCCCAGCGGGCCGTGATCCTGTTCGCCCGGCCGGGCACAATGTCCACGTTCAGTAGAGTGATAGGAACGCCGCGTTTGTGGGCGACCCAGCAGACCGAAGCCGAAACGAAACCCCCGATCCCGATGACTACGACATTCTTGCCGTCCCCCATGACATCTGCTGCAATTGCGTTGCTCCGTCGAAAGGACCTGTAGAACTCGATCAGTTTCGTCGGTCGAATCGAAAAGCCCCTGGCCGGCAAAGCGGTATGCGCAAAGCGGGTCTGTCCGAGGATATGCGTGTCAATCTGGCGCTCGCTGCAAAAGAAATGTACCTTCGCCTCCGGGTCGATCCGGGCGATCTGCTCGGCCACCGCGAGAGCGGGGTAAATATGTCCCCCTGTGCCCCGCCGGCAAAGTAAAAACACTTTTCGTCCACAGCCTGAGCCTCCTTGCTGGGTAGGGGCAGGCCCATGTGCCTGCCCCGGACAACGACATGGCCTTGCCCCTACGGCTGATCCAATCGGATATCGTCAATGTATATCGTGCCCGATCCGCCGGAAGATGTGACGCCGGCTTTGCTGCCCAGGCCGATACCGAGCGTGTCCACGTCGGCGAGATTGATTCCCTGATCGGCAAACGCCTGCAACGGGATACGCCACTGCGTCCACGAGCGAGCGGTAGCCGCACTCGAATCATCGTTGGCCGCGATCGCGGGAGAGCCTGTGGCGTTGGAGACCGCCACGTACAGCGGCTCGGCGGCGTTCGTTGAAGCACCCCGGAACCAGAGGGCGTACGGGGGCATCAGGTAGCCGACCTGCGCGCCGTTATCCGGAACGCCGAAGCCGTCGATCCACGTTTGCCAGATCGCTTGACCGGCCGCGTCGTCATCGGTGTAGCTCTCGAAGTCCTCCACGAGAAGAAAGGCGCCCGTTGTGAAAATCCAGAGAGGCCCTTTGGCCACGTTGCCCTGGCCATCGACCTCGTCGACGCGCCAGTAGTAAGTCGTATCCGCGTCTAACAAGCCGGGATCGTAACTCTCATCCCCAAGGGACGCAGAGCCTTTGTATTCGGGCGCGCCGGTATCGGCGTTGCGCACGTCTTGTGCGTCCGTGCCCACGTAAAGCTGGTGCGAAGCGGCGGAATCCGCCGGCGTCCAGCTCAGCGTGGCGTTCATGGCCACATCCGTCGCTCCGTACGCCGGCTGCGGGTTCCCGACGGCGCCTGGCGTCGTAAAGCTCCAGACCTCGCCCTTGTACGTTCCGGCCCCGTCAAACTCATCAACCCGCCAATAGTAGACCTTTTCTCTTTCGAGCGGGCCGGGCTTGTAGCTTGCTCCGCCCACGGGTCCCGCTCCGGCGGCATTGCTCACCTGATCGAAATCGTCGCCGAAATAGACCGTATGTAATATAGCGCCAAAGCCGGGCGTCCACGTCAGAGTCACATTGTTCCCATCCGCCACCGCGGCGCCGTCGGCGGGCGTGGGATTATACGCTGTCTTCGGTGGAATGGAGAAGCTCCAGACGGGACCTTTCCAGGGACTGTTCGGGTTCGCATCGTTGACTTCGTCGATTCTCCAGTAGTACGTCGTGCCCGGGACCAGCCCATCGGGATAGGCAAATCCGGGGAAGCCGGCCACGGAGAACGTATCGACCTGGTTGCCCCGAAAGATTTCCGAGTCGCGAGTAGCGTCGTTGACCGCGTCGAAATCATCGCCCAGATACACGTCGTGCGAGTCCGCAAGCTGTCCCGCCTTCCAGGAAAGCGTCACCCACGTAGCCGGATGAAAGGCGCCGTCTTGCGGATCGGGTCCGAACGCATACGGCCACGGTTTACCCTCCATCGCGCTGAGCAGCTCGACCTCCGACAAGGCGTGGTCGTAGATGCGGACCTCGTCGAGGATACCGTCCCACGGGAATCCCCGGTTCGCATCCAGATCGCCGACCCACAGCGAAGCGCCGCCCTCGTTCACGGCACTGTCCGGATGGTCGCCGCTGGTCTCCAGAACCCCGTCGATGTAGATCTTCATCTTCTCACCGGGGCTGCCCTGGCCATCAAAGACCACGGCGACGTGGTACCACGTATCGTCCTGGAGGGCCGTCTTGGACTGAATAATCCCAGCATAGTTCACGCGGGCTTCGATGAGCGGGCCTGTCCAGATGAACACGTTGTACGAGTCGGCGTCCCCGGTCGTCACTCTCTTAGAGACGATGCACATCCCCTCGTGGCTGGCGATGTTTCGGGGCAGCACCCACGCGGCGATGGACAGAGCCGACATACCCTCCAGTTTGGGAACGCTTGGAACCTCGATTCGGTTGGCAGTGTTCCCGTCGAATTCCAGGCCCTTGCCGATCTGCCCATCGACCAGATTCAGCGAGCCATGAAGCACAACGGTCGCGGGGTTGGCCGAGGTGTCCGCAGGGTTCTGAGCGCTTTCGCACGGCAGATGAAAAACCAAACTGGCCGGGGCGTTACAAGCCAAGACCAGCATTACAGTGAATGACGCCAGACAGATCGATCTCTTGCACATAGCATTCCTCCTTCAAAAAGAAGCTCTTCGCCATTTATACCAAATGCCCCGGCCTTCCGTCAAGCGCAATTCGACCGTCAACGCAGTAGGGACAGGCCCGCGTGCCTGCCCGGGGCGGCCACATGGGGCCGCCTCTACGGTTGTGGTTCCGGTGCCGGCGGATAGAGACGAATATCGTCAACGTAGATTGTGCCTGAGCCGCCGGATGATGCAACGCCGGCTTTTGTGCCCAAGCCAACCGCAATCCTATCCACACCGGCAAGGTCGACGCCTTGGTCGGCGAACGTCTGGAGCGGAATCCGCCACTCGGTCCACACGCTGATCGTCGCCGCGGCGGGATCATCATTGGCCACGACGGCCGAGCCGTTGGCACTCGACAGTTCCACGTACATGGGCTCAGCGGCGTTACTCGTGATGCCGACGTCCTGGTGCGTCCACTGGCCGCTCACGTTGCCGGTCGTCGTGACGTTCGAGAATACCGCCTGGCAGGTCTGGCCCGCGTCGTGACTGGTCAGGGCCAGGCCGATATAGACGTTCGACGTCATCGGGATGTTCGTCGGAACGGCGCCCGTGACGGACTGCCACGTCGTACCGTCGGCCGAATGTGAAACCGTGAAGTTGCCCGACGTATCGCGCTCCAGCTTCACCCAATACGGTGCGGCGACGCCGGTTTGATTCGTGCTGAAGCTCGTCCCGTCCGTTGCCGTCCGCCCTTGGGAAGCGACGCCATTGTCGGGTGTGACGCAGGCAAAGGCGTGTTTCGAGCCGGCGTCCAGCGTCTCGCGGATCATCACGCCGGCCTTCGCCCAACCGTTCGTATTCTGTACGCTGTTGACCCTCGCGACAATCGAGCCGGGGCCGGTCAGCGTCTTGAAGGCGAAGTGGAACTGATCGGCCGTGCCCCAGATATCGGTACCGGAAGCCGTCATTGTGTACGTGCCGGCGGGCGCTTCGATGAAGCTGCCCAGCGAAGCCGGATAACCCCGGAACCACAGTGACAAATCGGTCAAGCCGTGCCGGGTCCAGTCCCCGTTCGACGTCAGTTCGAGCACCGCCTCGGAATTCGTCACGTCAACCGTGTTGTCATACATGAGCGGCATGGACTGATTGCCGCTATGCACTATCGTCTGTTCGGCGTACGGAGGGAGCAGATAGCCGACTTGCGAGCCGTTATCCGCAAGGCCGAAACCGTCGATCCAGTGTTGCCAGATCGCCTGGCCCGTCGTGTCATCATCGGTGTAGCTCTCGAAGTCATCAACGAGGATAAAGTCGGTGACGCTGAAGCTCCAAATTCGGCCTTGGGTGATGCTTCCATCCGTGTTGACTTCGTCAACTCGCCAGTAGTACGGCCCACCGCCCCATTCAACCTCTTGAGGCGTGTATGTCGTCGCACTCTGACGGCCGTGGAAGACGCCGGTCGTATCGGACGCATCCGCCCCGGCTACGGCGTCCGCGTCCATGCCGAAGTACACCTCGTGCTGTGAGGCGTCATCGCCGGGCGACCAGCTTAAAGGAATGGCCACGTCGATGTCCGGCGTTGAACCGTTCGCCGGGCTCGGATTCCAGGCCAGCGATGGGTCGATTCGCATGACCAGCTTAAGCTCGTCTTCGCTCAGCGCCTTGTCATAGATGCGGACGTCGTCGATCAGACCCGGGAAAGGCCGGTCGTGATGGCCGTCGCCGATCCAGACGTTGCGACCGCCCACCGTGTTGATGTCCACAACGGACGAAGAGCTGATAGCTTCGAGCACGCTGTCCAGGTAAAGCCTAATGTCCGAAACGTCGGGCGAGCCGGCGCTTTCGAGCACCGCGGCTGCATGATGCCACTGATTATCCTGCACGTCCGTCGTCCCAATCGTATAGCCGCCGGAGACCTCCAGGCGGATGGCATTGGGATTGTTCTGAACGCGGAAGATCCATTTCTGGCTGGTGGTATTCTGACCCCAGGAGACGAAATCGCCGGCCGCAGCCGTCTTGATCCAGGCGGTCGTGGTACGATCTTGTGTGCCAAGCACACCCTCGTAGCCGATGATCTCGACCCTGTTGCCACTGACACCGCCGATATTGATGGCGGAGGCGTCGTATCCGTCCGCCCATTGCGGGCTGCCGACCAGCGTGCCGTGATGGCCGTGGCCTGACCAATCTACCGCCGTCGTGCCGACGCCCTCATTGAAGGTCCACCAACCGACGAGACTCGGGTCGTCCGCCAGTGGAACGATCGGCAGGGTCGTGAAACTCCAGATGTCGCCTTTGTACGTCGCGGCCCCATCGAACTCATCGACGCGCCAATAATATGTCTTGTCCATTTCGAGCATTCCGGGGTCATACGTGGCTTCTGTTTGGCCGACCCCGCCAGCAGCCTCGTTCACGTCGTCGAAACTCTCACCGAAGTACACGGTGTGGAGCTTCGCGTCCAACCCGCCTTCCCAACCCAGCGTGACGTCAGTGTTCACGAATTGAACCCCGTCGGCGGGACTGGGATCATGCGCCTTGCGGGTCG
>JARRQQ010000218.1:0-3757 GCA_037381725.1 Sedimentisphaerales bacterium | reverse complement strand
CGGGTGCAAATCGTTGACCTCGTCGATTCGCCAGTAATACGTCGTACCCGGGACCAGCCCGTCGGGGTAGGCGAATCCGGGGAAGCCCGCCACGTAGAAAGCCGAGGTCTGGTTACCCCTGAACGCACCGGGCGCGCCGGTATCGACGTCGTCGAAATTGTCGCTCAGACAGACGTCGTGCGAGGCAGCGTACGAGCCGGGACTCCACGACAGGTTCACCCAGGTATCCGTATAGAGCGCTCCATCAGCCGGGTTGGGATCGAAGGCCCTCGGACGAGCCGCAAGGTCTCGTATCTCCTGGAGGGACAGAACGTGGTCGTAGATCCGCACGTCATCCATCGCACCATCGAATCCATAGGTGCCGACGCTATGACCGGAATTGCCCAGGACGACGGACGTCATGGCGGTATTGATCAAGCCGCCGCCGGACGAACCCGACACGTCATCCGGCTTGCCGTCGAGGAAGAACAGGGCATCCTCGATGGCGGCTCCATCGCCTGTTGCCACCGCCACGTGGTGCCATTGACCGTCGGTCACCGGCGTGGTCGCGACGACACGCGAGCTTTGAATCTCAAGCCTGAGCGCCCCGACGGCCCCGTCGCTGGAAGACTTATTGATACGAAAGCTGTATCTCTCGGCGGGGTTATTCTCGCCCCAGCCAACCATGACGCCGTTGTTGACCTGCGTCGGTTCGGCCCGAACCCATGCGGCGACGGTGCGTGCGGCCGATCCCACCACACCGGGGTAGTTGGTCTCGATCCGATCGCTGTTGGCCGAGGAAAAATAGACCGCCGCACTGGTCCCATCGAGTGGAGCCAGACCCGTGGTGATCCACGTCGCGCCCACGAGTGTGCCGTCCGCGTCGGGCGAGCCGACCGCCGCGATCGTCGTCGTTCCCGATCCTTCCTCCAGAGGCCAGTAAGCCACCAGGTCCGCATAGACGACCTGGCTGAACATCAAACAAAAGCCAAGTAATAGAAGCACTCTCTTACACATAGAAGTCTCCTAAGATTGATGAGTGATATTCTTCATCGGACCTTCACCCTCCACACTTAAGGATGGTCCGACCGGTACAATCGGATGTCGTCAAAGTATATTGTTCCCGAACCGCCGGAAGACGCCAGGCCGGCTTTCGTGCCCAGACCAATTGCGATACTGTCCACATTGGCAAGGTCGACGCCTTGATCGGCGAACGCCTGGAGCGAAATACGCCACTCGGTCCAGGTATCGATTGTCGCGGCAGCGGGATCATCATGAGCCACGATCGCCGCAGCGCCGTTGGCGTTCGACAGCTCAACGTACATTGGCTCAGCCGCATTGGTACTGATGCCAACGTCGCGGTGCGCCCACTGACCGCTCACGTTGCCCGTCATCGTAAGGTTCGAGAAGATCGCCTGACAGGTCTGCGCCGCATCATGACTGGTCAGAGCCAGGCCAATATAAACACTCGACGTCATCGGGATGTTCGTCGGAATGGAATCCCCAACCGATTCCCAGGTCGTGCCGTTGGCCGAGTGCGAAACGGTGAAATTGCCGGAAGCGTCACGCTCCAGCTTCACCCAGTACGGTGCGGCAACGCCGGCCTGGTCCGTACTGAAACTCGTCCCGTCTGTTGCTGTTCGCCCCTGGGAAGCCACGCCGTTGCCGGGCGTCACACAGGCAAAGGCATGCTTCGAGCCGGCGTCCAGCGTCTCGCGAATCATCACGCCGGCCTTCGCCCATGCATTCGTGTTCTGGACACTGTTGACCCTCGCTACAATTGAGCCGGGACCGCTGAGCGTCTTGAACGCGAAGTGGAACTGATCGGCGGCACCCCAGATATCAGCGCCCGAGCCGGTCATGGTATAGGTCCCCGCCGGGGCTTCGACAAAGCTACCCACCGAGCCGGGATAGCCCCGGAACCAGAGAGACAGGGCCGTCAGGCTGTGCCGCGTCCAGTCCCTCGGAGGGGTCAACGTTAGAACCGCTTCCGAATTCGTCACGCCGGCCGTGTTGTCGTACATCAGCGGCATGGACTGATCGCCGCTGTGGATGATGACCTGTTCGGCATAGGGAGGCATGAGATAACCGACCTGCGCCCCGTTGTCCGCAATGCCGAAGCCGTCAATCCAATGCTGCCAGATCGCCTGGCCGTCTGTGTCATTGTCAGTATAGCTCTCGAAGTCGTCCACCAGGATGAAGTCGGCAACGGTGAAGCTCCAGATTTTACCTTTGGTGAGGGTCCCGTCGGTATTGACCTCATCAATCCGCCAGGAGTACGGCCCGCCGCCCCATTCCACGTCGGCAGGTGTGTAGGTAGTGGCGTTCTGACGGCCTCGATAGATACCCGTCGCATCGGAGCTATCGGCGTTCTCAATCGCCTCTCGATTTGTACCGAAGTACACGTCATGCTGCGAGGCGTCGTCTCCGCGCGTCCAGCTTAGAGGAACCGCGGCGTCGATATCCGGCGTTGAGCCGTCGGCTGGACTGGGTGTCCAGGCCCTCTGCGGATCGATTCTCATCGCCATCTCAATCTCTTCCTCGGTTAGCGCCTTATCATAGACGCGCACCTCGTCGATGAGACCGGCAAACGAATTGACCGCATTTCTATTGATGCCGATCGCAAACTCATTGAACGTTGTGTCGGCGAGCGTTCCGTTCGCGGTCAAATCACCGTCGTAGTAAAGCTGGGCCGACGTGCCTTCAAACGACATCGCAAGGTGCACCCAGGCGGTCTTTGCCGTTCCGAAAGGGGATATTTGGCCACCGGAGAAATTAACGCGGTAAAGACCCGGATTGCCACCGTCCACGTCAAGCTGAAAACCGGCGGTGTTCGGATAGTAGCTGCTAAACACGCTGCTGTATTGGTCTTGTCCCACTCTGTCGGCCTTGGCCCAGAGTGTCACCGTCCCCGCTGGCCAGTCGGTGGTGTCGTCCAGAGAGCAGACAACGCTGTCCCCTTCGGAAACGAAACGCAGCGCGGAGCCATCGTATCCGCCGGCCCATTCGACCTGCCCGTCGAACGTGGCGTCGTGGCCGTGGCCGGACCAGTCGAGAACGTTCTCACCCGCTCCCTCGTCGAGTTTCCACCAGCAGACGAGATTGGGATCGCTCACGGCAATCGAAGGCTTCGTCGTAAAACTCCAGACGTCACCTCTGCGCGTGACGAGACCGTCGAATTCATCGACCCGCCAGAAGTACGTAGTATCGAATTCCAGTGATCCGGGAGAATACATCGGATCGGTCGCGACCGCGCCACTGGCGGCTTCGTTCACATCGTCGAAGCTGGTACCGAAGTACACGGTGTGCATGACGGCACCCAGACCGGCCGTCCAGCTAAGCTCCACTTCGGTGCCCACAAATTCGACACCGTTGGCGGGCTTGGGATTATGGGCTTTTTTCGACGGCACGGTAAAGCTCCAGACCGAGCCTTTCCAGGGACTGTTCGGGTCCGCCTCGTTGACCTCGTCTATTCGCCAGTAGTACGTCGTGCCCGGCACAAGACCATCGGGGTAGGCAAATCCGGGGAAGCCGGCCACGTAGAAGGTTGCCGTCTGGTTGCCTCGGAAAAACTCAGAGTCACGGGTTCCGTCATTGACGTCATTGAAACGATCACCCAAATAAACATCGTGCGAGGCTGCACGGCCTCCCGGCGACCATGAAAGGTTCACCCAGGCGTCTTCATGTAAGGCGCCGTCGGCCGGGCTGGGACCGTAAGCATAGGGATAGGGTTCGCCCCCTTCATTCATAATATGCTGAATCTCTTGCTGCGTCAGCA
>JARRQQ010000217.1:0-6785 GCA_037381725.1 Sedimentisphaerales bacterium | reverse complement strand
CTAAGCTGCGGCTTTTAGGCGAGTTGAAAAACACGACCGGCGAGCCCCTGACCGCCGAGAAAATCCAGGAGATGATCTTCGAGATACTCACCCCGGCCCAGAAACAATTCTTCCTGGAGCACGGGACCATCGACTTCGCCCATGAAATCGACGGCGAGCACCGTTTCCGCACGAACGTCTTTCGCCAGCGCGGGATGATCAGCCTTTCGGCGCGTCGCGTCAATACCGTCATCCCCCCGTTCGAGGAATTGCACCTGCCCGCCACGCTCGCAAAGATTTGCGAGAGCCGGCAGGGGTTGGTTCTCGTGGTCGGGCCTACGGGGTGCGGCAAGACGACCACCATCGCCTCGATGATCGACTACATTAACCGTACCCGTTCCTGTCACGTCATCACCGTCGAGGATCCTATTGAATATCTCTTCAAGGACGCCAAGGCGATCGTTTCCCAAAGGGAGATCGGGCTGGACACCCATGATTTTGACGAGGCCCTGACCTACCTGATGCGCCAGGACCCGGACGTTGTTTTCGTGGGGGAAATGCGGGACTCGCGCACCGTTACCGCGGGTATGAGGGCCGCTGAAACGGGACACCTTGTCTTTGGAACACTGCACTCGGCCAACGCGGCTCAGGCCATCCACCGCCTGTTGGACCTGTTTCCGCAAAATGAACGCGACCTTGTCAGGCAGACATTGAGCCTGGCTATTCGGGCGGTCATCAGTCAGGTCTTGCTGCCGTGCCTGACCGAAGGCGTGGACAGGATGCCGGCCGTGGAGATCCTGATCACAAACGCCGCCGCCAGAAAGCTCATTGCAGATGGGCGGGAGGCGGATTTGCCCAGTGTCATACGAAGCTCTCAGCAAGAGGGCATGCAGGATCTGACGTACAATCTGTGCGAGTTGGTGAAGAACGGGTCCATCGACCCGAAAGAGGCGTACAAGTACGCGCCGAACACAGAAGAGCTGAAGATGGCCTTGAAGGGGATTACGACTACGGCCAGCGGCATCTTGTAAGGTTTCATGGAGCCATTTATGACGGACGTATTAGCAGCGTCAGTCGCCTTCGGCGGCTACATATCCATTGTCAAGCTCATCGGTTTTCTAATCTTCTTCTTTGCCTGGTTGCCGCTTGTGGGCTGGGTGCACGAGGATGCCAAGCATATCGAGACCTCGGGCGTGACCTGGACGGGCGTCGTCCTGGGCGCCGGGGCGGTCGGAGCGATCATTTGGCTATTCGTTCCCATCTATCTCGTCGGACTGCTGTTCTATCTGCTCGCGGTCGGCGGGAGCGCCTTGGCCTATGTCAGTCACCGCAATTCACGTGTTCTGGATTTTGACCGCGTCCTGACCGTGGACCATGTCAAGAACCTGCTCGTCAGCAAAGAAAAGAAGCTCGCGGCCTTGAAAGGCTTTACGTTTATCACGGCCAACAAGAACGAGGTGCCGGTGCCCGAGCCCCGGACGCCGGAGTTTCTCGGCTACAAGACCGCCTACGACATTCTGAACGACGCCATGTGGCGAAGGGCGTCCAGCGTCGCGTTCGCGCCGACGGCACAAGACTATCAAGTGTCATATTTTGTTGATGGGACCTCGCTCAAGCAGCCGAGCGTCGCGCGGGAACAGATGGCGTACTTCATCCACTTTGTCAAGAGTCTCGCCGACCTGGACACGAAGGAGAAGCGAAAGCCACAGAAGGGACGATTCAAGGTCCGCCGGAACAAGGAAGACACGCCGTGGGAGGTGGCCACCGCCGGCTCGACGGCGGGCGAGCAGATCAGGCTCAAGCAGGTAACACAGGAGGGAATGGCCAGGCTGACTGAAATCGGTCTGATGCCCGAACAGCGAGAGCAACTGGACAGTTTCCGCGGCGCCGGGCAGGGCGTGTTCATCGTGAGCGGGCCTCCGAAAAGCGGCGTGACCACGACGCTTTACGCCTTGCTTCGCAATCACGACGCCTTTTTGAACAGTATTAGCTCTCTCGAACGGCAGCCCGCCGGCCAGTTGCCCAACATCACCCAGAACGTCTTCGCACTGAGCGACACGGGCACGACCACGTTTGCCAGGAAGCTCCAGGCGATCGTCAGAATGGGGCCTGACATCGTGGGCGTGGCCGAGTGTGAAGACGCCGAGACGGCCCGCGTGATCTGCGCCGCCGCCAAAGACGGCAAGCTGATCTACGTGACAATTCAGGCTGACAGCGTGATGCAGGCGTTGGGCAAATGGTTGAAGTTCGTAGGGGACAAGACGGTTGTCGCCGACACTCTGCTGGGAATCAGCAACCAGCGCCTGCTTAGAATCCTCTGCGACGAATGCAAACAAGCCTATGCGCCGGATAAGGAGCTTTTCAGGAAATTCAATATCGCCGCGGAGAAGACGAAGGTGCTGTACCGCACGGGCAAAGTGCAGTACGACAAGCACGGCAAGCCCTCCACGTGCGAGCATTGTCAGGGCACGGGCTATTACGGGCGCAGCGGAGTCTTTGAGCTTGTGACGATGAATGACGAGCTGAGGAAGGTTATCAAACGCTCGAAGTCCCTGCCCGAGATCGGCACGCAGTTCCGACGGGCGAAGATGCTCTATCTGCAGGAGCAGGCGTTAAGGAAGGTGATCACCGGATCGGTTGCGATCAACGAAATGATTAGAGTGCTCTCGCCGCAGAAGGCGAAAAAAGAAGGGCAATAGTTTGGGATTTGCGATTTTCGATTTTCGATTTGGTTGGGCTCAGGGCTTGGGTTAAATCGAAAATCGTAATTCATAAATCATAAATCCCCTATGGAAGGTTGTCATAATGGCAAGCTTAGTTGTAGTGCTTATCGTATTGGGTTGTGCTGTGTTTCAGTACTTTAAGGGTACGGTCGTCCGGGCGTTTGGGACGATCGTCATCGCCATTTGTGCGAGCATGATCGCGTTCGGATTCTTCGAGCCTCTGGCGAACCTCTTTATCAGCCGTGGGGATGACAGCAAGTTCATTTCCCTGGTGCCGTGGGCGCAGACCCTTTCTTTCATATTGCTCTTGGTTCTGTCTTTTGCCCTTTTGCAGACGGGGCTTGTCTACCTGACGCGCCAGTCGGTGGACTTAGGATTTCTCCCGGAGCGCATCGGACGAGTCGTCTGCGGGATCATCCTGGGGCTAATTACTTCGGGGCTTCTTCTAACCGCGTTCGAGATGGGACCCTTGTCAACGAGTTACCCCTACCAGCGTTTCGATCCAGCCAAGCTCGATGCGGAAAGTCCCAACAGAGTCCTGTTCAACGCCGACGGTTTTGTCACGGGTTTGTTCGGCGTCTTCAGTAACGGCAGTTTCAGCGGCAAGAGAAGCTTCGCCGCGATTCATCCCAGCTATCTGAACCAACTCTTCTTCAACCGGCTCACGCGCGTGGGAGAAACATCGATTGTCAGCAGCCTTTCGCCCGCAATAGAGATACCCAAAGTGGCTGTCTGGCCGGCTTCCGAAGCGATACGTCAGCAGGCGGATCGCTTCGCCACGGAGTTGAAGACCCGCGGCGGCCGGCTCGCTATCGACAATGGCGGCAAATCCGTCCCGCTGCCGGTGGCCACACAGGGCAGCTTTGACACGACGATTGTGAGGATCGCCTTCAAGAAAAGAGCGATACGAAGGGGCGTTCAGGTCAATGGAGGCACGTTTACCCTTTCGCAGTTGAGACTCATCTGTGAACGGAAGGGCCCCGGCGCCGAGGCGCTTACGGGCAAAGGAACGAATGTCTATCCTATCGGCTTCCTGAAGTCGGCGAGCGAGATCGGCCTGGCCGGTGAGATAAAGCTCGCGTCCGACAATTTCGGACGGAACGCTACTACAAAGGAGATCGATTTTGTCTTCCGCGTGCCGAGCGGTTTCGAGCCTGTGCTCGTTCAATTCAAGATGAATAGTATAGTGGAAATACCCGCTCGCGCGATCGTCTCTGCGGACAAGGCCCCGGCACCGGCCACTTTCTCGCCAGGCGCCCCATCCGGAGGCGGGGGTGGCAACGCGAGGCCGTCACCGCCGCCTGCGTCACCACCTGCAAGGGCACCCCAGCAGCGTCAGCGGCCCGGCTCCGGCGGACGCGGGGGCGGCAGGTCCATCGTCGATGAGCTGGATCGATAGCGATCCGGCGGCTTGGCGGGCAGGGAATCCCCAAGAGGTGCGCGGTTAGGTTCGACGCGGGCGGAAGTGACACCTGCTTGCCTTATGTCTGTGTCTTTTTTCCGGCCTCGAAGATCGGGCTTGCGTGGGATAGACGAACGGCGCTAACGGTGGTCAGCGGCCGGGACGATTGACCCTTCAAACGCCCCTTGGACCGCCGCACGGGACGTTAACCGCAGACGACTAACTCTTCTAAATCTAGCGCCATGAGGTGTTCGAGGTAGTCGTTCAACTCCTCTTCGGAAAAAGCGGCGAGGAATTCGGCCTTGGCGGTCTTGTTGATGCGGCAGATGTAGTCTATCAACTCCCTTTTGCTCATGCGTTGACACCCTTGAAACTGATTGTCGTTTGTCGGTTGCCGATTGTCTATCTTACGTGCTGCTAAATCGCACGTCGCAGATCGTAAGCCGCAGATCGGCAGTCCATTTAGTATCGACAGGCCGGACGCCTTTTCTTGAGCTATCTCGAACGCCGCCTCTAGCAAGGCCCCATAACCAAAACCACCATATCGTGAACATTCGTCGGCCCGGACCACCACATATGGCCTGGGCGGAAACCCGGGCGGTGGGTGTTCTCTTGCCGTCCCATAAGAACACCATCAACTTTGGTCAATCGGGGCCAAAAAAAGGTCTAGAATTCTCTGCTTTTCCGGCTCGCACGGGAGAAGGATTTGTGCCCGGTGTTTTCAGGGGCCGCCGAGCGGCTCGGCGGCTGGACAGGGACCGGCCTAATTTGCTATAATATACGTGAGGTCAGTTCGTCTTGGATCGTTCTGGATGGAGGAAAATGAGACGCTTGAGAAGGGCCTATCAGAGGCGCGCGAGAAGGCGTGCGAAGTTCCGGGAGCGGGCGGTTGCGGCCGGGGCCGCGGCTGTTGTGACATTTGGCGTGGGGGCCAGTCTCGACAAGGTCTTTGCGAAAGAGGCGGCGGATGGGCACCAACTGGCGGTCAGCCGGGATGCGGACGGCGATCTGCTTGCCGACGGGGAGGAAGCTGCGATTGGGTATCAGCCCTTCGTGGCCGATCAGAACCGCAACGCCATTGCCGACGGCGTGGAGCTTGCTCAACGTTGCGCCGCCGCGATTGACGGGCTATACGTCTACATCCCGGGCACGATGATGCCGATACCGAACGAGACGTACAGAGTGCGGCACGTGTTGTTTGGCGTCGAGCGATGTGACATTTGCGGCCAGGAAGTCAATATGGGCGGCTCCGAGATTCTCAACCCGAGGCTTGGACTACGTTATCCCGATCCCAACGATTCTCTGGACGGTGCGTTTTTGCCCGATCTCGCGTTGCACTATATGAAACATGGCTCGTTCGATTGTCTCGGTGACGTGCATAGCGGCAGGGCAGACGTTGCGCGGTTGCTGAGAGTTCTCGATCTGCGTTATCCGTTTGATCCGGATGAGCATCAGTTGCCGGTTGACGGCGACGATCTTGACAGAGACCTGCTGGCGGACGCCGAAGAGCTGGCTGCCGGCTACGACTTGTACAACGCGGACCAGGACGGCAATTTACTTCCTGACGGCATCGAGATTGCGACCCAATGTGCCGAGGTTATCGACTCTCTGCCCGTGTTCGATCCGAACGGGCCTGAGGTGCATGCGTTGTACAAGGAGAGCTTCTTGCAGCGCGGTCTCGAGTATTGTGGCGTGTGCGGGTCGTCGGTCAACATGGGATATTGGCGGATTACGAACCTGAAATTTGGCCTTTCCATCGACGTGCCGGAGATCGTACTGCATTACATGAAGCACGGCTCCTTCAGCTACACGGGCGACATCCACGGAAAAGGGCGGATGGATTTGGCCCGGCTCGTGAAGATACTGGAGATGCCCCGTCGATGCGGCGATCTGGGAACGATCTATCTGCCTTCGGATTTGAACAAGGATTGTCAGGTCGATTCCACGGACTTCCTGGAATTCGTCGAGCGCTGGCTGCGCGACACGGAGCCGAACCAGAGTAAGTGACATGAGCACTCCACGCGGCGGTGACGGCGGGCACTATTCATCGGAATTTTGCGAGCTGATGCGTGCGCTGAGAGGAATCGACTTTGAGCTAGCCTACCTTGCACTGTTGACTTGTGAAGGGATCAAGCCTCTGAGCCGCTGGGAGAAGCCTTTGGATGAAAGCGGACTCAGACTCCTGCGCGGAACAAGCCTCTTCGTTAGATCCATTCGCCGAACGGTTGAAGTCGGCGCGCAGGTCACTGAGACGATCTTCAGCCGAACTCCCGGCTACGTTCAAGTGTACGAATCAAGCTTCGGCGGCACAGTCATTGACAAATCCGCCGACACGCGGCGACTCGAAGGTTTTCTTTTCGGGTATCCGTCGTGCTGTGTGGACCAATACATACGCCAGCCTTACGTTCCGAACAACCTGGCAAGAGAGGATCAGGAAATTCTCTTTTACTGGGCCTGCAAGGACTGCAAGGTGACGCCGTTATTGCTACGTGAATACAGAAGCGCGCATGAGTGGATTTGCGACCTATGATTTTCGATTTAGCAATCGGCAACCGGTGATCGAAAATCCAATTTGGTTTACTGTGTAGCGTCTAGTCGGCTTCTTTCTTCTTGGCGTATTGGGCGACGATTTGCTGCTGGACGTTGGGCGGAACCAGCTCATAGTGGCTCAGCGTCATCCC
>JARRQQ010000216.1:11455-13447 GCA_037381725.1 Sedimentisphaerales bacterium | reverse complement strand
GGCAATATCTGGAGCTTCACGACGGGCGATTTCCTCTTGGTGGACGACTTCGAGACCTACACGGATAACGATACGGCGGGCGAAGCCATTTGGCAACACTGGATCGATGGTTTCGGCGTGGCGGATAACGGCTCGCAGGTGGGCTATCTGCTGCCCCCGTACGCCGAGCAGACGGTCGGTCATAGCGGCCGTCAGTCCATGCCGCTGCTCTACAACAACACCGGCGGCGTGACCAATTCAGAAGCGTCACTGAGCCTGACTTGGCCGCGTGACTGGACTGAGCAGGACGTTGCGGAATTGTCACTGTGGTTCCACGGCCTTCCGGGCTCGACGGGCAGCTTCGTCGAAGCCCCGGCCGGGACGTTTACAGTCGTCGGCTCCGGCGCAGATATCTGGGACCTCGGCACGGCGGGCGACTACCACGACGAGTTCCACTTCGCCTACAAGACGCTTACCGGCGCTGGGTCAATTACGGCCAAGGTCATGAGCGTCGAGAACTCGAACGGCTGGGCCAAGGCCGGCGTGATGATCCGCGAGACGTTAGCCGGCGGTTCGAAGCACGCCTTTGCCGCGATCACACCCGCCAACGGCGTTGCTTCGCAGGGTCGTCTCGACACCGGCGGGGCCAGCTTCAACACGAACGAGGCCGGGATTACCGCCCCGCACTGGGTGAAGATCGAGCGCGATATAGCGGGCAACTTCACAGCCTCGCACTCCGCCGACGGGACCACCTGGCAGCCGGTCACGGGCGCTACGCCGCAGAATATCACCATGGGCTCAAACGTCTACATCGGTCTGGCGGTGACGAGCCACGATGCGGCCCTGACCTGTGAGGCCGTCTTCACGAACGTCACGATGACCGGAAACGTGAGCGGCCAGTGGGCAGACCAGGACATCGGAATCGTCGCCAACGCGGCTGAGCCGATGTACGTGGCGGTCTCGAATGCCTCGGGCAGCCCGGCGGTCGTCGCCAACGACGATCCGGCCGCGGCGCAGATCGATGGCTGGACCGAGTGGCGAGTCCCGTTGCAGGGGTTTGCTGATATGGGTATTAACCTGAGAAATGTGGACAAGATCGCGATCGGCCTGGGCAGCAAGTCCGGTATAGCTTCCGCCGGCGGCTCGGGTACGGTTTACATTGACGACATCCGGCTGTATCGTGCGACTTCGGAGCCCGAACCTCAGCCGTAGACTCCGTGGATAGTTCGCAATTAGTGGGTCTGAAAAGGGGCCTGTACCGATTTGGTGCAGGCCCCTTCTTTGTTGACTCGATATCAGTTCCTCCAGGTGAGCTCGAACGCCACCCAAACCGGCGTATGGGAGAGGAAAATCTGTCCGCGTGGTTAACCCGAAGGCGCATTTGACCGATAGCTCAATAGTGCCGTGGGCATTCCATCGGCTCTGCTTAGAGCCTGCCAAAAGATAGGTTGCCCGCGATACGAGAGGAACGGAGGCATCGTCCCATAACCAACGGAGGTAAGGTCGAGACTTCATTTGCCCTGATGGCCGGAGCCGAGAGGTTCGTCGGCCGGGCGGGAGTGAGCTATCGCTTTCGACGCAACCATAAAGGAATATCTCAAAGAGATCGACGAAGCGCCCCTGCTGACCATGGAGCAGGAGCAGGAACTGGGCAAGTTGATCACCGAGCAGAACGATCAGATCGCCCGCGAACAGCTCGTGCGCAGCAATCTGAGGCTCGTCGTCAACATTGCCAAGAAGTACGGCGACCGAGGCATGGCACTCGGCGATTTGATCGAAGAAGGTAATCTCGGTCTCATCCGGGCGGTTGATTACTTCGACCCGGAGCGCGGGGTGCGTTTCAGCACTTATGCGGCCTGGTGGATCAAACAGAGTATCAAGCGCGCCCTGCTTGAGAACATTCAGCCCGTGCACATTCCCACTTATATGGTGGCTCTGATCAATCAGTGGCGGCACAGCGCCTCCGAGCTTGAGAGCACGCTGGGCAGAACGCCGCGCGTAGAAGAGATGGCC
>JARRQQ010000216.1:7417-11424 GCA_037381725.1 Sedimentisphaerales bacterium | reverse complement strand
AGATTCTCAGCTCGACGGGCGAATCGTACGGCGCCGAGGAGTCTGACGACGACATGATGCTCGAGGCGATCCTGGAGGACCCGAGCAGCAGCCGGCCGGAAGACGTGCTCATTGCGGTCGAAGAGAAAGTCAAGGCCCTGAAGCTGCTCAACGATATCGATCCGAGAGAGGCCGAGATATTGCGTTTGCATTACGGTCTCGGCGGGAGAAAGCCGATGTCATTGAAGGAGATCGGCAAGGCACTGGGCCTCACGCGCGAGAGAATCCGCCAGATTCGCCGCGACGCACTCACGAAGCTCTACGAGTATATGAACGAGGAATAGTGCCTAAAGTTGACGGGACGCCGCTTAACTTTAGCTCACTTTAGGCACTTTAGCTCACTTTAGTTCACTTCAGTTGACATTTCCCCCACAATCGTTTAACAATGGACGCCGACGATACACGCTAATGGACTTGATGAAGGATCGCACATGACGAGCAAGCAGATTGACCTGAGCCATTATATTCGCAGCATACCCGACTGGCCGAAGGAGGGGATTCTATTTCGTGACATCACGCCATTGTTGGGCGATTCGCGGGCTTTTGTGACGGCGGTGGAGGCCCTGTGTGCCGATTTCGCGGAGGCGGGCGTCGAATACGTGGCTGCCGTCGAGGCTCGAGGATTCATCTTCGGCTCCGCCGTCGCGGAGAGGCTCGAAGCGGGATTCGTTCCAATCCGGAAGAAAGGCAAGCTACCCTACGAGACCGAAAGCGTCACGTACGATCTGGAGTACGGCACCGACACGCTCGAAGTGCACTGTGACGCCGTAAAGAAAGACGCGCGGGTCCTCATGGTCGATGACCTTTTGGCCACGGGGGGAACCATGGCGGCAGCCTGCAAACTCATCGAGAAGATCGGCGGACGCGTGGCCGGCATCGTATTCTTGTTGGAACTTGCCAGCCTGAATGGTAGAGAAAAACTGGCCGGATACAAGGTCGCGTCGATCATCTCGTACGATTAGCCTTCAATACCAAAAGGAGTGCTCATAGTGGCAAAACAAGACGGTGCCACTCGAATCATCCGCACGGGGCCTTACCCTGAGCTCACGCCCACGGCGATCCTGGTCGGCTACGGACTCGGTATCCTCATCGCGATCAGCATCGGCTACGCCAGTCTCATTCTGGGCTTCTCCATCGAAGGCTCGGAAGTGGCGGCTATCCTAGGCTTCGGCATCCTCCGCGGCATCATGGGCCGAAGCAGTATCGTGGAAAACAACATCAACCAGACCATCGCCAGTGCGGTCAATGGTGCGTCGGCCGGCTTGATGTTTACCGTCCCGGCTTTGTTCATTCTCAACGAGACCAACTTCAGCAGCCTGCTGATGGTTCTGTCCTGCATCGCGGGCGGCGTCTTGGGTATCGCCTTTATTATTCCACTTCGCAAGCAGATGATCGACTTCGAGCGCCTAACCTATCCCGGCGGCGTAGCCGTAGCGACAATCCTGAAATCCCCCGGCGCCGGCGTCCACAAGGCCATGCTCCTGGTTGCCGGAATCGCCATAAGCGGAGCCATCCATCTTGCAAGCCAGCTCACCGGCTTCGAGTACTGGAACCTTGGCAAATTGATCGGCCTACCTGAATATATGAACGGGATCTGGTACGTATCGCTTATGACGATCGGCGTGGGCTTTATCTCAGGCAAGGGCGGATTCTCATTCATCATCGGAGGTTTTGTCTGCTACTGGATTCTGGCTCCGATCCTGGCGGCGCAGCATCTTATGCCCTCGGCCGAGCAACTTCAGGTCATTGCCGAGCGAATGCAGGTACAGAATCTGTCATTGCCTGAATACCTCAGATTGGCACTCTTCAGGCCGGTCGGCATCGGAATGCTCATTGGCGGCGCGCTGATGGGCATATTGCTGGCGTTGCCTCTGATTGTCAGTGCGGTCAAGAGCATGCAGTCGGCGGCCAAGACCGGCGCCGCGCTGTCGAAAGACGAAATGCCGATCCGTCTTCTGTACGTCGGAATCATCGGCGCGACCATTCTGCTTTTCATTGTCGCCCTGATCTCGGTGCAGAGGATGGGCATATGGCGAGGCTTGGCGATGGCCCTTTTGGGTACGGTCTGGATATGGGTGGCCGGCGTGATACTCTCCGAGTGCATCGGGCGGACGAACTGGTCGCCGCTGAGCGGAATGACGCTTATCGCCGTGACGATCCTGATCGTCATCAGCAGTGGCCTGAGCAAATCCGGCGCGATCATCTCGTCGGTCATGGTCGGAGCGGCAGCGTGCGTGGCCATGTCTCAGGCGACCGACCTGATGCTGGACCTGAAGACCGGCTATCTCGTCGGCGCTACTCCCAGGAAGCAGCAGACGGGGCAGTTCCTCGCCACGTGGCTGGGCCCCATCGTTGTGATGGCCCTCATCTTTGTTCTGAACAAGGCCTACGTATTAGGCAGCGACCGCTTGCCGGCGCCGCAGGGCAGGGCGCTGGCCAGCATGATCGAAGGTATCCTGGGCGGCAACGTGCCCGTCAACAAATACATCGCCGGGGCCGGCCTGGGCGCCTTGCTGAGCGCCAGCGGTATCGGCGGGCTGGGTATTCTCGTCGGCCTGGGGTTTTATCTGCCCTTCAACGTGGTGCTGACCTACAGCATCGGGACCGTGCTGCGCTTGTTAGTGGATTGGAGGAAAGGGCCGAGATTCAGTGAAGAGGTTGGTATTCCCGTCGCGGCCGGGCTGATTGTCGGTGAGGCCGTTGTAGGAGTCGGTTTCGCCGTTTACATGATTATCGCAGGCATGATGGCGTAAATGATATGAAACAAATCGGCTTACTCTTGATAACCGTAGGTTTTCTGGCGGGCACTTTGGCTGCGATAGTGGATACGGAGCACGTCCGGTGGGGATATTTCGCCGCCGCATTAGCGGTCGGTGTCGCGGGCGTTTTCGTTGCCCGGAGCGGCCACCACAAGATGCACAAGTCCGAGGAGAAGCTCAGCGAGAATATGCAGGCCGTCGAAGCCGCGCTCGGCAACATCGTTCGGAATATCAGCGCGCTCGACTCGGAAAAACACTCCGTCAACACGTACGACGTTCGTTTTCGCATTGATGAGCTTTTCTCCGAGGACCTGGCCGGCTTCGTCGAAGCCCGTCGGAGCATCGCGCACGTCTACGGGCTCGTCGCGTATGGTGACGTTATGAGCCGCTTCGCTGCCGGCGAGCGGTACCTCAACCGCGTCTGGTCGGCCTCCGCCGACGGATACATCGACGAGGTCAACGCCTATCTGGAGAAAGCCAAGGAGCAATTCGTCCAGAGCCTGGAGAAGATACGTCTCTTGAAGCTCAGTCAGCCCGCATAGCACAGAGAACAAGAGGAGGAGCCGGAAGACGGGTGACTCCTCCCTTTCTTGCAGAAAGACTTACTTGTCTTTCCTGGCATCGGCGATGTGCCCTTCGACCACTTTGACCTGCTCGCGCAGCCTTTCCAGGTGCTTTTCGAGCAGATCAACCTGATCCGCCTGTTCGGCCGAACAACAACAGGTATCGTGGACCGGACCGCAACAAACGGCGTGACTATGGTGCGTCATGGGTCTGCAACACATTTTTCACTTCCTTTCTTTATTAGCTTATTCTAATATCCTAAAATTCATTTGTAAAAAAATCACTCAGACGCATTGAGGGCCCTGCTGAACGTTTTGTGAAACAGCTTCTCGCATTGCTGCAGCCTCGTCCTTTCGACGGAATAGTGTACGTGATAGCCGTGCCGTTCCCCGCGAACCAGTCCCGCCTGCCTCAAGATGCGCAGATGCTGAGAGACGGCAGACTGCGTGACTCCCAGCTTGTTGCTAAGTGCATTAACGCACAGCGGCTTTCGCCCGTCCATGAGCAGTTTTATCAGTCTCAGGCGAGTTACATCCGAGAACGCTTTGAACAATCCGGCTACTTCTTCAACTTGATCCATAATGAGTTCATTCATATAAGAATATACTAATATTCTATATGAGTTCCAGGCATGTCAACAACAAA